>NZ_LGYY01000239.1:0-16057 GCF_001308045.1 Shewanella sp. Sh95 | reverse complement strand
CACGAGTACCAGTTGGGAGAGGCGCCACCTCAAGTCACAGGACTCACAGTGGACCAGCAGATCATTCTCGACGTGTTAGGCGAACGGTATCGGCAAATTTATTCCTAAATCAGGTGCGGAAAGTCGGATATATGGCTGCTAAATTTTTTATTCCTTCCGTCAACGTATTAGGCAAAGGCGCAGTAGATGATGCTATTGGTGATATCAAAACCTTAGGCTTTAAACACGCGCTAATTGTGACGGATAAACCTTTAGTCAATATTGGTCTAGTCGGTGAAGTGGTCGAAAAACTCGGCCAAAATGGTATTACCTCAACCGTGTTTGATGGCGTACAACCTAACCCAACCGTCGGGAACGTTGAAGCCGGTCTTGCGCTGTTAAAAGCCAATCAATGCGATTTTGTGATTTCACTCGGTGGCGGCTCACCACATGATTGCGCTAAAGGTATCGCTCTTGTGGCAACCAACGGTGGCAGCATCAAAGACTACGAAGGCTTAGACCAATCCGCTAAGCCACAACTGCCATTAGTAGCCATTAACACCACCGCCGGCACCGCCAGTGAAATGACCCGTTTTTGTATCATCACTGACGAAGCTCGCCATATCAAAATGGCAATTGTCGATAAACACACCACCCCATTACTGTCTGTGAATGACCCAGAGCTGATGCTGAAAAAACCAGCAAGCCTCACTGCTGCAACGGGCATGGACGCGCTGACCCACGCGGTTGAAGCCTATGTGTCTATCGCTGCGAACCCAATTACCGATGCCTGCGCCATTAAAGCCATTGAACTTATCCAAGGCAACTTAGTGAATGCGGTAAAACAAGGCCAAGATATTGAAGCCCGTGAGCAGATGGCCTATGCGCAATTCTTAGCGGGTATGGCCTTTAACAACGCCAGCTTAGGTTATGTGCATGCCATGGCGCACCAATTAGGCGGTTTCTACGATCTGCCCCACGGTGTGTGTAACGCCCTCTTATTACCCCATGTGCAAGAATACAACGCTAAAGTGGTACCGCATCGCTTAAAAGATATCGCCAAAGCGATGGGTGTCGATGTTGCCAATATGACGGATGAGCAAGGTGCTGCGGCTGCAATCACCGCGATTAAAGCCCTATCCGTTGCGGTAAATATTCCAGAAAACCTGACGTTACTCGGGGTTAAAGCGGAAGATATTCCAACGCTGGCTGAAAACGCCTTGAAGGATGCCTGTGGTTTCACTAACCCTAAACAGGCAACCCATGAAGAGATCTGCCAGATCTTCACGAATGCGTTATAAGTCATACAAGCTCTAACGCCTATCAGCGCGCCAATTGACAGGATGTTGTTCGGCTAGCGCAAGCTAACGACATAGAATCGGCCCAAACAAGTTCCCTTGTTTGGGCCTTTCTTTTTATGCATCAAAGACACCTTTAACACCACATCATCACAGCAAAAACCGCCGTAACGCCTTAATCTTCGGCAATTGAGATCGCGCAGATCGAAAATTCCATCAAATAGCGCAAAAACGTGATCTTGGTGGGTTACATGCTGTTACAAATCCGCTAGACTGGTTCCAGTTCGCTTTTTCCCTGCAAAAGATGAAGCCAGCTGAGAGGCCCGTTTTAAGGAACGGGCCTCTGTCCATTCAAGCCCTCATCAACCATGCACTTCCCTCAAATTTTGCTAATGTTAAATAGCATACTCATCAAAACATTTTTATACCTATCATTAATTGGTGCTTTATTGCGCAGTAGTTAAGCAAAAACGAATTTGAGTGCAAAACTGAGAGATAGCCCAAAGTTATTCGTGAAAAACTCATGCTAAATAACAGCTATGGCAAATAAATTAACTCGCTCATTTTTATATAAAAACACTTGTAAAAAC
The DNA here is from genome assembly GCF_001308045.1 of Shewanella sp. Sh95. Taxonomy (NCBI): domain Bacteria; kingdom Pseudomonadati; phylum Pseudomonadota; class Gammaproteobacteria; order Alteromonadales; family Shewanellaceae; genus Shewanella; species Shewanella sp. Sh95. Next base: position 14,190 of record NZ_LGYY01000239.1, on the reverse strand, counting down.
GGTGATTTATCTAGGACGGTATCAGCGTAATTAATGATTGACCGAATTCAAAAACGATGCCTATGATGGCAGCAACATCCTCTACAGGTAGGTACGCTATGACAGCAATTACTCATGTATATAACTACACAGTTAGATGTCCGCATTACAAAGATCCCGAACATACCGCAAGTTGGTTAAACCACATTGAATTAAACCAATCGAGTGAAATTGCATTAAACCGTATCACCAAATGGCATGAACTCTCAGGCACTAAATCCTTTGAAACCAGTAAGTTTGTCGTCCGCAAAGCCGAAAATGAAGAAGCCTATTTTTCGATGCAAAGCGATAGACTTAAAAATGATGGTCATGCGCTCGTCACCTTTAAAATTTTCCTCGATACCTGTTGCGACAAGGCCGCACCAGAAGAAATTATGCAGCACCTAATCCAAGACTATCAGCAACGTTTGGCCAAGCTAGAACAGGCATAGAACACCATTCGCCGTGGGCATGTAGCGTCAAATGCCCAATTATCCCAAAGGCCAAACCAACGTTTGGCCTTTTTGTTAAGTACTTTAGTCAAAGCTGCAGCAAGCAATGGTGATCTCATGCCTAGGGCGTGTTGACGTTTCAGTTTTTTGGAGCAATTTGGCCGGTGTTTATACAAGGCAAAATCCGTGCTTGTAGTCATCCTACATAAACGGACAATAACGCAGCAGAAACGCTGCCCGAAGAGTTCGTCAGACAAGCACATGCTCTTACTTTCTGTCATTACCGCATGTCATTTGAGTAGAATAACTACGCATTATTCTTCGTTTCGCGAGCACTAGCTTGTCGGAATGAAATGTAATCTCGATACATCAATGCGCCCTAGGATTTAGTTAACTGATGACGATGGTGCTCACAAGCGGCATAAAGCGTTTCAGTTCAAAGAACTCCCCACCACAAACAGGTGAGCCAGCGCACATTTCACCAAAAAGTGACACGACACATATCACAATTTGCGATCAGCATAATCATACATTCAACACCCATAAAAAATAAGACTAATAAAATCAATAAATAATAATTATTCCTGACTCACTTCCCAACATATGGCCTCATTGCTTGAGACATAAAGCTAAGGTTAATATTTTGTTTCACAACCTTACCCTCTGCACAATCTAACAACACAACGAATAGGAATAAACGGCATGGCTATAGCAAACATTGTTATCGTAGGTGGTGGTGCTGGCGGGATGGAGATTGCGACTAAATTAGGCCACAAACTGGGGCGCAAAGGAAAAGCAAAGATAACGTTAATCGATTGTGCTGAAAGCCATATTTGGAAGCCACTACTGCATGAGGTTGCGACTGGCGCACTCGATGTTGGTATCGACGCTATAAGCTATCGAAGCCATGCAGCCGCCCATGGCTATCACTTTCAACAGGGCGCTATGACGGATATCGATAGACAAAACAAACAAGTAGTGCTGTCTGCGATTTGTGATGATAAAGGTGATGTACTACTCCCATCTCGTCATATTGATTATGACTATTTAGTGGTCGCCATTGGCAGTATCGCTAATGACTTTAACATTCCAGGCGTACGTGAACATTGCCAATTTCTTGATAATACAGAGCAAGCAATGGCAATCCGCAAAATTTTGCTGAATAAGTTTCTCCGTTATGCCAGCCATAGCCTGCTGGCCGATAAAATTAAAATTGCTGTTGTAGGTGCAGGGGCCACTGGAGTAGAAATGTCTGCGGAAATGCACCATGCCGTGGATCAGTTGCGCGGATTTGGCTATAACATCGATTCACGTCTTTTGGAGGTCACCCTCATTGAAGCTGATAAACGGATTTTACCTAAAGTAGAAAAGCGCGAAATTTCAGACTCAGTGACCAAAGAATTAGCCGCGCTCGGCGTTAAGGTCATGACTGAAACACGCATTAATCAGGTGGATGAAACGGGGCTGACCACAACAGATGGGCAGATGATCCCCGCCGATTTAGTGATCTGGTCTACAGGGGTAAAGGCACCGGATTTTCTGAAGGAAATTGGTGGACTAGAAACCAACCATATCAACCAGTTGGTGGTAAAACAGAATATGCAAACCAGCCGCGATCCGCATATTTTTGCAATTGGTGACTGTGCAGCTTGCCCACAACCCAACGGTACTTTTGTTCCACCAAGGGGGCAATCAGCACGGCAAATGGCACTCATGACGGCCGACAATATTATGCTACTGCTTGCAGGACAAGACGCCCGTCATCTGTATGTTTATAAAGATCTGGGGTCGCTTGTTAACTTGTCGAAGTTTCATACCGTGGGCAACTTGCTGTCATTTATCGGCGGTGGAGTGATGGTCGAAGGTAAAATCGCTCGCTTTGTTTACACTTCTCTCTATCGGCGACATTTAATTGAACTGCACGGTGTGGTAAAAGGCAGCCTTTTAATGTTTGCTAAAGGTATTAGTCGCATTATTCATCCCCATCTCAAATTGCATTAGCAAGATTATTAAGGCGTTTTACGTAACTATTTGGTATCTTGCGAGGCAACCGTTAGTTTTCAGGATGAATAACCATGAAAAAAGCTACACTCCTCATACTGCCACTGCTACTAGCCACCACAGCCTGCGCCGATTTAAAGGATGCGGGGCGCGCTATCGGCACCACCACTAAGGATGTCACTAAAGAGATTGGTCACGCCACCCGCGACACCACCAAAGCCATTGGTCATGCTTCAAGAGATGCGGTGAAATCGGTCAAAGAAGATCTTACTAAAGACTCAGAGTGACGCCCGTGCGTCACTCTGTTTTATCGGGGCTCAATCCTTAGGCCGCATTAGCACGAATACCATGGGGAACCGGTAATCCCTGCGAATTCACATTTACAAACACCATCTTATCAATACTCACCACTGGCGCCTGCGTCATCTTATTACGCACTTGGCAACTGACCGTAATGGAACTGTGCCCAAGACTGACAAGCTCCAAACCAAATTCCAACACATCCCCTTGGCGCGCCGGCGTCATAAAATTGATTTCAGAAATCAGCTTAGTCACATGGCTGGTGCTTTTCATCTGGCATGCAGCAAAGATAGCCGCCTCCTCGTCAATCCAACTCAATAACTGGCCGCCAAATAGGGTATTTGCAGGATTTAAATGTTCAGGTTTGACTAAACGACGACTGTAATATTTCATGACGGTGACCTCACTGTGAATGCTAAGTTTTACGGCCAATTCACAGCATTATTTAGGCCAAGATAAATAGCCATTGAATAACAATGAGATAGCATTAAGTCTTTGTAAAACGGTTAAAAAATTGCACCAACTCGAGTCAGAGTTGCACCAGAATAATAAGTTAGATAAAAAAATAGCGACTCAGAGAGTCGCCAAGCACAGGCAAGCAAAGTATTGACTGGGTGGGAAGTTAAGTCACAAGAGTTGACTTAAAAACCCGTGCAGCACATGTAGGCGAACTGCACGGGGGACAACAGCTGCAATGCAGCTAAACACAGGGTTTACGGGTACAACATCTTACGGGTAGAACCTATTCGCGATACAACAGACTTCGCTTAAAACTGCTCTTCTTCAGTCGAGCCAGTCAGCGCAGTCACTGATGAATGACCACCTTGGATAACCGTAGTCACTTGGTCGAAATAACCTGTGCCCACTTCCTGTTGATGCGCCACGAAGGTGTAACCTTTCTTCGCTGCCGCAAACTCAACTTCTTGAACTTTCTCAACATAATGCTTCATACCTTCACCACGAGCGTAGTCGTAAGCTAGGTCAAACATGTTGTACCACATGTTGTGGATACCCGCTAAGGTGATGAACTGGTACTTGTAGCCCATGTCTGATAGCGCTTGTTGGAAACGGGCAATCGTTGCATCGTCCAGATTTTTCTTCCAGTTGAACGAAGGTGAACAGTTGTAGGCCAGTAATTGGTCTGGGTACTGAGCATGGATTGCCTCAGCAAAGCGGCGTGCTTCTTCTAAGTCAGGTTTAGCGGTTTCACACCAAATTAAATCCGCATAAGGTGCGTAGGCTAGACCGCGAGAAATCGCTTGGTCGAGACCTGCGTTAACGCGATAAAAACCTTCATTGGTACGCTCGCCAGTCACAAAGTCACGATCGTACGGATCGCAATCAGAGGTCAATAAATCCGCCGCGTTCGCATCGGTACGAGCGATAACTAAGGTTTCAACACCGCTCACGTCGGCAGCCAGACGTGCTGCAACCAGTTTTTGTACCGCTTCTTGGGTTGGCACTAATACTTTACCGCCCATATGGCCACACTTTTTCACTGACGCTAATTGGTCTTCAAAGTGCACACCGGCGGCGCCTGCGTCGATCATTGACTTCATCAATTCGAACGCATTCAGTACGCCACCAAAACCGGCTTCCGCATCGGCAATAATGGGTAGGAAATAATCGACAAAGTTTTCATCTTCCGGATTAACCCCATTGCTCCACTGGATTTGGTCGGCACGGCGGAAAGAGTTGTTAATACGTGAAACGACCGCTGGAACCGAGTTAGCTGGGTATAAAGATTGGTCTGGGTACATAGTGCCCGCTAAGTTAGCGTCGGCCGCCACTTGCCAACCTGACAGATAAATCGCTTCGATACCGGCTTTGGCTTGCTGTACAGCTTGACCGCCAGTCAGTGCACCTAACGAATTCACATAACCTTTTTTTGCGCCACCGTTGACTAAATCCCACAGTTTAGCGGCACCGCGTTTGGCAATGGTGTTTTCGGGTACGATAGAACCACGAAGAGCCACGACTTCTTCTGCAGTGTATGGGCGACGAACATTTTTCCAACGTGGATTCTCTGCCCAATCTTTTTTGATCGCGTCAATCTGCGCCTGACGTGAAGTCTGTGTTGCCTTAGTCATAGTGTCACTCCTTTCTGTATGATGTTGTAGCAAGTGACGCTGCCCCACCGCGTCACCCTGCCCATTGGTTTAATTGACGGTTTCACCGCCATAACGCATTCCATAGGACGCATTAAGTGTTAACGCATTTATAATTAAGCAGTTAGCATCTCGTAACCGGGTAAGGTTAAGAAGTCGACCAACTCATCCGAAGTGGTAATATCCTCAAGCAATACCGCCGCTTGAGTAAATTTGCCGTGGGTGAATCTGTCACTGCCCACTTCTTTTTTCACGTTTGCTAACTCTTCCACCAGCATGTCTTTAAACAATTGTTTCGTGACGGGTTTGCCGTTGGAGAGTGACTTGCCATGTTGGATCCATTGCCAAATCGAGGCGCGGGAGATTTCAGCCGTTGCCGCATCTTCCATTAATCCGTAAATCGGTACACAGCCATTGCCACTGATCCACGCTTCAAGGTATTGCAGTGCAATACGAATATTCAGGCGCATCCCTTGCTCAGTGCGCTCCCCATCACAGGGCTTTAATAACTCAGCGGCCAGGATCGGTGCATCCACATCACGGGTGATATGCAATTGGTTTTGATGATCTTGGCCGATATATTCGTTAAAAATCCCCATCGCCGTATCCGCAAGACCAGGGTGAGCGACCCAAGTACCATCGTGTCCATTGCGAGCCTCAAGCTCTTTGTCCTTACGCACCCGTTGCAACACGGCTTCGTTCTGTACAGGATCCTTCGCCGGAATAAAGGCCGCCATACCTCCCATCGCCAATGCGCCACGTTTATGGCAGGTTTTGATCAGCAGTCTTGAATAGGCACTTAAGAAAGGCGTATCCATAGTCACCGCTTGGCGGTCAGGTAACACGCGGTCGCTATGGCGCTTTAATGTTTTGATATAACTAAAGATATAGTCCCAACGACCACAGTTTAGTGCGACGATGTTTGAACGTAATTCATAGAGAATTTCGTCCATTTCAAACACCGCGGGTAAGGTCTCAATCAAACAAGTACATTTGATGGTGCCAGGCTGCAGGCAGAATCTTTCCTCAACAAAAGCAAACACTTTTGCCCACCAACGCGCTTCGATATGGCTCTCGAGTTTAGGAATATAGAAGTAAGGACCACTGCCCTTCGCCAGCAATTGGCGATAGTTATGGTAAAAGTACATTGCAAAATCGAATAACGCGCCGGGAATGGACTGCTGGTTAAATTCAACGTGCTTCTCTTTTAAGTGCAGGCCACGCACACGGCAGATTAATACCGCAGGATTTGGGCCTAACTTGTAGTGTTTACCGGTTTCAGGTGCTGTGTACTCAATCTCACCGCGCACGGCATCACGCAGGTTAATCTGACCTTCCACTACTTTTTGCCAGCTCGGTGCTAAAGAGTCTTCAAAATCCGCCATAAAAACTTTGGCATTGGCATTGAGTGCATTGATCACCATCTTGCGTTCAACGGGACCGGTGATTTCGACACGGCGGTCAAGTAGGTCGTTCGGAATACCGCGGATCTTCCATGCGCCGTCACGAATAGCGCGAGTTTCAGGTAAAAAGTCTGGCAAAGCCCCTTTATCGATACGCGTCTGTCTGTCTTTACGTTTGGCGAGTAAGGTGGGCACTTCAGCTGCAAATTCCCGGCAAAGTGACTCAAGCAACGCCAGCGCACCTTCGGTAAAAATCACTTCTTGGCCAGGGATAGTATTTCCCACTATGGTCAGCGTGCCATTCGCAGTGGTCTTATTCTGTGCCGAATTCAATTGCTGCTCACTTAAAGTTTGTTCCGTCATCTTCTCACCCTCCCAAGAGGCAAAACTCTTGCTCGTTTACGACTCATTACCAGTAAAGACATGGGTAACATGTACAAACATTCACCGCAAAACATTCAAATGTTCGTTTAGAACCAAAACTTACAGACAAACATTTGTATTTGCAACTATCCAAAAGTGTCATGACAGCTAAAAAATTTGACCAAAAACCGTGACAAAATTGGTCTGACCAAAGTGACTTTTAAAGTATAAACATATGATTTAAAATTACTTTACATTAAAGCGATAATTACTATTTTGGTAGTGGTGAAATTTGTCTGACAACTTTACCACTTTAAGCGCATTGTAATTTTATACGTAATTAAATTACATAATGAAAATTAATATATACACCACTTTTACCTTATTCGACCTAAGTAGAAAACAGACAGCGTTTTGAACTCCACCTTAAGGAAAGCGAGTAAAACTAATAAAAATAACAAGTTAACAAAATTGAAACACCACATAAATTTAAACACTCGTTTAAATATTACGTTTACGTAAACAGTCATTAGGATAGGGTGAGAGTGATAGGGATCACGGGTTATGTTTCTCGATCAAAAAGCCGAGTCGATGTGGTTAACCCAAAAAATAAATCACTTTTTTATAAAAAAAATGAAACAAATTAGAAATCTGGCTAAGAGTTGCTTCAAGTTACGCGCCTAGTGGCGGCAAAACTCACCACAGGATTAATCCACAAACCGTTAATCATACGTAAAGATGACAAACATTTAACTCCCAAGACCTATCAATCAAAGGTTGCAATGGTTATGAAAATCATTATCATTCGCGACCATTCTGTTTGGGGGAAATTTATATGTCAGTATCACCACCTATATTTCGTTTATCACTTATTGCACTCGCCTGCCTCAGTGCTTTACCACATACCGCTTTTGCCGATGACACACCTTCTGCTCGCGATGAAAACATCGAACGTATAACGGTATACGGCAGACAAAACTCCGTTGTGAAAAACTCAGGACTTGCGACTAAGTCAGATATGTCCTTGATGGAAACCCCTGCGGCGGTTGTTATCGTTGACCAGGAGCTGATTAACAGCCAAGGAGTCGACAATCTGCAGGACTTAATTCGCAATATCAGCGGGGTGACTCAAGCGGGCAATAACTACGGCATTGGGGATAACTTAGTGATTCGCGGCCTAGGCGCAAACTACACCTATGACGGCATGTATGGCGGTGCCGGCCTTGGCAATACTTTAACCCCACTCGCTCCCTAACCAATGTGGAATCGGTTGAGGTTTTAAAAGGGCCAGCGACTGGACTCTATGGCATGGGTAGCGCGGGCGGCGTGATCAACCTGATTGAAAAGAAACCGCAATTTGAATCCAAACACAAAATCACCACAGAAGTTGGCCAGTGGGATACCTACTCGCTCGCCATCGACAGCACGGGTGGAATTACCGATGATCTTGCGTACCGCTTAGTCGCCAAAACCGCCCGCAGTGAAGGCTACCGTGATTTAGGCGCCGACCGTGATGAAGTGTTCGGCTCACTCAAATGGGTATTAAGTGATAGCCAAGATCTGATGCTATCCGGCGCGTATATCAAAGACGCCATTGCCGTTGACTCCATCGGCCATCCAATCCGTATCTACAATGCCGATTCTGTCGGTGGCAAAACCGCTGGCGAAGTCACTTGGCAAGATTTGATAAACGATCCTAAAGGGCTGGGCATACAACTAACCGACGAGCAGCGTCAGCAATTGGCGGCATCACTCGCAAGTGGTGATGGCTTAACTCCCTATTCCTTTGGTGACGCGGGATTAATTTCTCCCATGGCAAAGGATAATGAAGGTGAAGAATTAAGATTCAAGCTAACCCACAATATCTACTTTACCGATAATCTGTTCCTCAATCAGCAGTTGCAATATCGCGACTACACCACAGGTTTTGCCCGTCAAACAGGGGCTTACAACTATGTGTACTGGAAGCGAAACATCAAGATTGGTGGCGTATCGACTGATGTGATTAACCAGGATCCCCGCGCGCCACTGGTTGAAAATGGCGTGCTCTATCCCTTTGCCGCCAGACGTCAGGAATACCGCCAACTCGATGCCGAAGAAACCTCATGGCAGTATTTTGCTGATCTACGTTACGACTTCCAAATCGGCAATATCGACAACGAATTACTGGTGAACGCTAACTACGAAGACCGCGATATTCGCCTCGAGCAATTCTCAATTTACGATGCAGATCAAGTCATTAAAAACAAACAAGGCGAAGTGATTTACCGTGGTTCGCTACCCTATATTTACGATATCCGTAATCCAAACTGGGGAACGGGTAAATTTGCCGACTACGATCCACTCAAAACCGCCAACTACAACAAAAAAGTCAGCGCTTGGGGCTTAGGCGTGCAACATGTGGGTTATTTAGGTTATGGCTTTACCACCCGTGTTGGCGTGGCCTTTAACGAAATCAAACAGAGTTATGAGCACTTAGGCTTGGATGAGCGCTACAGCGCGAGTCAAACGAGCCCAACCCCTGAGGAAGATAGTAAAGATAATGGTGTCACCTACAACTTGGGCTTAACCTATATGCCCATTGATGATTTATCGTTTTTCGTCAATCACTCAAAGGGCCGCACCGCCTATAGCATTTTAGGCTCAATCACTGGGGAAAATACCGACCGCGAAGACTCAGAATCCGTCAGTAACGATCTCGGTATGCGCTTTAAAGCCTTTGATGATCAGATGCTAGCATCATTGGTGTTCTTTAAAAGCTCACGCACTAATGTGCCTTACAACAACCCAGACTATAACGCTGGCGTATCTGGTGCCGAGGTACCCGTGTACTTTTACGATGGCAGCGAAGATACCCAAGGGGTCGAGTTAGATCTTAATGCCCAGCTAAATGATCAGTGGCGAGTTAACTTTAATGGCATGTACCAAGATGCAAGGGATAAACAAAACCCAAATAGTTTAACCTACAACAGCCGCCAAAAAGGGGTACCCTATGTGACCGCCAGTGCTTGGGTGACCTATGGTGCAGACTGGTTTGCCTTATCCAGCCCCATTGAGCTGAGTTTAGGCGCCAAGTATGTGGATGATAGAAGCACGCACTCAACAGACTTTGGCATCCCTGATGGATATGTGCCGAGCTATACCTTAGTGGACTCTGCCATCAGCTACGCCACCGACTCTTGGAAGTTACAATTGAATATCAACAACCTATTCAATAAAGATTATTACAGCAAGGCGATGTTCCTCGGTGGTATGCCAGGCGAAGAGCGTAATGTGAAGCTGCAATATAGCTACAGCTTCTAAGCTGTTTCCTTAAGCCGATAAACAACAAGAGAGCCCATCGGCTCTCTTGTTTGTTTTAGCCAGCAGACTTAACTGACATTCTCCCGGTCGCCACGCATCAGCGACTCCAACTCAGCTTTCCCCTTATTGGATAAATCAATCAGCTTGGCTAAATCATGTTGATGGGCTGCACTGGCAATAACCAGCTTTTTATCGTGCTCGGCAAAAATCTTCACCCTTTCATTGGCCTGCACCTGTGATAAACCTAAGCCCTGCAAAATCTTCTCACTGGCAGACAAAGCCGAACCAAAGGTTTCACGGAACACATCGGTCACCCCAAGGCTCATTAATCGATAGGCGTGGTTACGGTCACGTGCCCGAGCGACAATATTGATATGGGGGAAATGGGTTTTCACCTGCTGGGCAATTTCAATCGAATCCTCAACATTATCAACGGCCAGCAGCAACAGGCGCGAGCGTGCAATCCCCGCAGACATCAACATATCTAAGCGTCTTGCATCACCAAAATAGACCTCACCACCGTATTTGCGGATCACATCCACATGGCTGGCATCCTTATCTAACGCCACAAACGGAATGCCCGATGACGCTAAAATCCGCCCAGTGATCTGCCCTACCCGCCCAAATCCGGCGATCACCACCTCAGATTCAGTCACATTAATGGTATCGGGCAAACGTGTATCCACCACCTTAGGTTTAGTGGCTCTAAAAAGCGTGAAAATCATCGGCGTGACGGCCATGGATAAACCGATGGCGAGCACTAAGATTTGGGCGATTTTATCATCCACTATGCTGGATAATTGCGCCTGCGATAACAGCACAAAGGCAAACTCACCGCCCTCAGCCAAGATAAGTCCTAGGGCAATACTCGGGCGCCATGTATGGTGTCGTAAACGGCCAAGGAGCATTAGCACTAGGGTCTTAATCAGCAGCATGCCCAGCAAAATCGCGAGGATAAGTAAGGGATCGGTTAAAAACAGCTTGAGATCCATACTCATGCCGACCGCCATAAAAAACAGCCCAAGCAGTAAGCCCTTAAAAGGCTCGATATCGGTTTCGAGCTGATGTCGGTAGCTGGAGTTCGCCAGCATAATCCCAGCTAAAAATGCCCCCATACCCGCCGATAGCCCCAGCCACTCCATCAATTCAGCGCTGCCCATGACCAGCAATAATGCAAAGGCGGTTAACACCTCACGAACGCCGCTACTGGCAACAAGTTTAAGTAACCGCGGCAACAGATATTTGCCCACCAACACAAAGCCCACTAAGGCCACACAGGTCCAATACCAAGGCACCGCATGGTGCTCAATCTGGGCCGAATTAGGCGCAAGGTAAGCGGTTAATAGCAACATGGGGATCACGGCGAGATCTTGCATTAACAACACCCCAAAGGCATCGCGGCCCAGCGGGGTGGTCAGTAGTCTATGTTCGCTCATCAACTGCACCGCAAAAGCCGTCGATGACAAGGATAACGCCGCGCCAACCACTAATGCTGCCTCAATGGATAAGCCAAATCCCCAAGCTAAACCGCCAATTGCCGCCCAAGAAAGGAGTAACTGACCACTACCGAGACCAAAGATGGCGCTGCGCAGCTCCCATAACTTGCTCGGATTGAGTTCAAGCCCGAGCACAAACAGCATCAGTACCACACCCAGCTCGGCAAAATGCAGCACGGCGGCGGGATCAGACACCAGCGCCATGCCGCCAGGCCCTAAAATCACCCCAGCAGCGAGGTAAGACAGAATAGGTCCTGCGCCAAAACGTTTGCCCAAGGGTACAAAAATCACCGCGGCCAATAAAAATAACAGTACAGAAGTGAGCAGACTCGACTCTTCCATTAGGGCTCCACAATGTTAGCGAAAGGCAAAAATAGGGGTATGACCTTAAGCGAAAAAGCTTCGGCTACCGCTGGCAATCATACTCTAGTTATGCAGGAAAAAGTGTGAAAAATTGACCTAAAAATCATCGAGAAAACGCAAGAAATAAGCGAAAAAGCGAAAGAAGAAAACCGCGTTACATTAACCTAAACAGTCAGTTACACAGACAATACAACTCTACCCCCTACGGCCTTACCAACTGGCTGGTAATATTGGTGGCGCGTTTATCGGAGGCTAAAGCGTCCTCATAACAGAATACACTGTTACGACCATTGGATTTTGCGGCATACAGTGCCATATCGGCACGGTGTAGTAGAGGGTCTAGGCTTAAGTCTTCTGTTGTCATGCCGCTGACCCCAAAGCTCGCGGTGATAGTAAATTTATGCCCCGACAGATGCGTATCAATGGCTTCAATTCGGCTTCGGCATTGTTCGGCAACTTCCATCCCCTTAGATTCACTGGCGTAAGGCAAGAATAGTGCAAATTCCTCACCGCCAATCCGGGCAAACACATCACCATTGCGCACATGGGGTTTTAATACTTCCACGACTTTTTTCAGCGCCCAGTCACCCGTACCATGGCCGTAGGAATCATTAATCCGTTTAAAATGATCTAAGTCGAATAAAATCACGCAAAAATCGCCCCCTCGGGCAGCGGCTTGCACAAACAGATTTTCGCCAAGATCTTGCCCTGCACCACGGTTAAGCACGCCCGTCAATGCATCCATTCTGGCCATGCGCATAAAACGCCGTTTTTGCAAATTGCCCACGACTAACAAAATCGCGAGGAAAAACAGCCCGCCAACTAATATCGTGATAAACATCAGCATATTAGTGTACTCACGCTCCTTTACCGTTTGCTGGGCGATATAAAGTTCACGCTCTTTATTCAGCAAGTTGATTTCACGCGCCTGCTCATCGGCATTAAACTTAGCCGCCTGATAAGCAAGGGTTTTCATCCTCGACTCATCAAAAATCAGTTGATTATAATGTTGCTCTTTTCTGGAGTATTCATAGGCTTGTTCAAATTGCTGTTTTTGAGCATAAATCTTAGCAAGTACACGTGATGCACCGTGCTTAAGCTCTGTATTGCTAGAATCATCCACAAGATTCATAACATATTGAGCATGTAACTCAGCTTTCGTAGAATCTTGCAACAACAAATAAGCTTCACTTAGCAACTCATGTACGCTATTAATCTCCAGCTCAAAATTAAATGATTCATACCCCTTTAGAGAATCTAATAAGTAAGAGATAGCAAGCTGTGGCTCATTCAATCTAAGACTCGATTCTCCCATACCTTTTAATGCAATATTCGCAATTAGTGGGTAACCACTGGATTCACAATAACTACGAGTAGACTTAAATTCATCAAATGCTTGCGAATAAGACTTTAACTCTAACTGATGAACGGATAAATATAGTTTAGATATACAAACATCTTTAACATCACTTGGAGAGGCGAGAGCAAGCGCTTTAGCTGCATATTTAGCAACCTCTTCAGTGACCCCCATCGCAGTATATAAACTAGCCAAACGCAAATATGAAGCGCGCTTAAGGTTAATATCATCAATTCGGTCAATTAGCCCAAGACTCTTTCCCATCACTTTAAATGCATCATTGAAATGATGCAGAGCAATATAGGCTGTTGCCTCATAACTATATGCAGAAAATAACATTTCCGAGTCTTTGAGTAAGGCTTCTGCTTGGCCCAACAACTCAATAGCAGTTTGATATTGTCCTGAATAAATAGAAGCTGCACCTTTAAAGAGCAAAACTCGTCCCTGCTGTAAGCGAGACATAGAACCAAATTCAGATTCAATTGTTTTAATTAGGTTTATAGCAGCAGGTAAGTCAGAATGTTGTAATGTTTCAATCTTAGTTAGCGTTTCATCATAATTTGTAGTTGAAGCAATCAAGGGCATACAAAGTATGCTCAAGATTGCCAAAATGAAAACACTAAAAAACTTCAATTAATCACCATTACCATGTGAAATAACAAGGTAAGATTGATAGCTACTATCACCACTTAATGTTTTGAGCTTTTCCATATCACCAGTCATTACAGCATTAATTTCTACATCAGTTAACCCATGGGCACGCATCACTGCCTCTGGATTCTGTTTATAGTCTTCCATTAACAGCGCATCTTGACTGAGTTGGGTAAAAAAATCCGATAATGCAGACATGCTTATTCCTTTATTAGCTTAAATAATAGCGACTCTAGAAAGACTTAACTCTGAAGGATCCCCTCATAAATCAGCCATAGCATAGCCATATTTGAGCAACTGATTGGCGAATAATACCCAGGCCGCCAGCAATTCTTTCTCCGTGATTTGATAATCAGGCCGCCTGAGTACCTCCAA
>NZ_LGYY01000011.1:0-16524 GCF_001308045.1 Shewanella sp. Sh95 | reverse complement strand
TCAATCAGTGCCTTAGAGGCCAGCATCAAGCTGTTTAATCGTTTTAGGTGAAGTTCTGGGCAGTATTGGTGTAAAGAATGTTGTAGGATATTGGCTTCGCGCATCTTGTTGTCCAAGTGTAGTTTTTGGCGAAACCATTTGATCATGCAACAAGATGCGCTTCCACCCTAATTTGATGATTTATTTGTAAATCATCAGGGGATTCTTCAGCACAGAGTATTTTTACGCGCATACAATATCGCCAATAGCCAAGGCGTTGCCTTAGCAGATAAAGTACTTTCAGTACCTGTTGATTTTATCCCAGCGACCGACGAGTTAGCCGCATCAGGCAAAGACACAGTATCGAGTGCAGCATGTAAAAACTGTCACGGTGAAACTGATGGCCATATCGCTAAGATCGAAGCTCACCATAATTATCAAGACGTTAAAAACTGCGTAACTTGCCATAACCCAGATCTAGTACCCAGCGATGCACAACTTGCGGAAGGTTGGGTCTTTGATTTTGCTCCAATGATCCACCGTATCCATGCCGGTGAACATAATGCAGCGTATCTGTCTGGTGAAGCCAAAGAATACTTTGGTGAAATTGGTTTCCCATCTGACTTGAAAGAATGTAAATCCTGTCACGATGGTGCACCAAGTTATAACACCAATATCTACGCTAAGGCTTGCGTGGGTTGCCATATCAATGTCAACTTCGCAACTGGTGAAAACCACTCAGAATTTGGTTTAGCTCAAGCCGACGACACTCAATGTAAATCTTGTCACGGTAGTGGTAGCCTAACACCAGAAGCTGTTCATAGTGTTGGTAAACGCGCTGAATACGCCAACTTATTTAAAGTGGACTTTACAAGTGCAGCAGTTGTACCGTCAGCCACCCTAGGTATGAAAACATTAACCATCAAGGCTAATGTGACCATCAATGGTACACCCATTGCCGATGGAACAAGCCTTGCAACCTATAATGCGACCACTAATCCAACAGGAAAGTTAGTTGCTAACGGTTTATTGCTGGGTAATGTTGCTACCGATGGTACTGTTTATGCGTGGCGAGATGTTAAACCAACAGCTATCAGCTTAAACCTTGCAAGTGGTACGCTTTCTGGTGGTGTATTGACTTTTGTTAAAGATATTCCAGATGCACAAGCAGTTGGAACTATGTATGTCAGTTCAGAAGCTAACGTTTGTATCAAGGCTGGTGCAGTAGCAAGCTGTAATGCAACAGGACTTGAATTTGGGCCAACTAACCCTATTGGCAACAGCTCTCCTGTTAAATTCTTCAGCTTAGATGGTAGCGCAGTCAGCACTGCTCGTATGTCTGACCCAACTCGTATCACTGTTGAAGAAGCCAAATGTAATGCCTGTCACGGTACCTTAGACTATGTTAAAGGAACAAGACACGGTACTTACACCTTCACTCAATGTATGAACTGTCATAACGATACAACGGGTGCTTCAGGTCACAAAACGGTTGTTTACAAAGGCGCTGATGGAAGCAAAGTAGTGAATCCAGACGTCACCTTCAACAACAAAGACCTATTCACCGTTGCCCACCGTTTCCACAGTGGTAACTTTGACTCTATCACAGGCATCTTCCGTGACGATAAAGGTGAATTGCTCGGTTACCCATCACCAGAAACAGCATGTTCTGCATGTCATAAAGACGGCGCTAAACTGTTTGCAACTGACGGTGGTTTGACTTCTGAAAAACGCTCTATCAAAGTGGGTAGCTACTATATTAGCCCAGTAGCTGAATCATGCCGCAGCTGTCACGCTCACTCAGATGCAGCAGCAGTAGCTCACTTTAGAAGTAACGGTGCGATTGTAGAAGCGGATGCAGTGACTGATCCTAACCTACCAGTAGAATCATGCGCGACCTGCCATGCTGAAGGTAAAACTTATGGCATAGATAAGGTACACGCAGAGGTAGCACACTAGTACTAGTACCTTTGGGTTGCCCCCTGCACAACCCAAACTTCCTCTCTGCAACTTATTGGGGCCCCATCGGGGCCCCTTTTTTATCAGTAGTGTTAATTTGTTGTAGCATCGATTTGCGTCGAACTCTGCGCGATGCGCTGCCTTAACAGTTTAATAAATTCCCGCGGCTCACGATCTAAACTGTCATGGGGAATATAAAGATGATAGCCAAGGTGAGTGTTGAGCATCACGCAGCGATGTCCAAACATCGCCAATACGCCGCGGTATCTGTCACCATCAACCACCAAAGGGCTAAATTCAGCACCAAGATAAGTTTCTAAGGTCGCTAAATCTTCTTGCTGTGATGCGGCGGTAACAAGTAATGGTCGCTGCTCAGTCAATAATCCCGCCGCAAGGCGCAATGAAATATTATCGAGTATCGGATTTAACTGCTTTAGCTTAATACCAATATAGGAAAGCTCAATAGTATCAACACCCTGAGTCACCCTTGGAATGTCAACCCGCTGAATATTATCCCAGTTTATCGACACCTTGCCGCGGCGATGAAAATAAGTCAGCCCCTGCTCATCCATAGTCAATGTTGTGTCAGGCTCGAAAACCTTTGCAAGGCCCAATATCAATGCGATCGCACCCAAGCTGAAAAACACTAAGCCCACTGCAAATAGCTCAGGTAGTATCACAAACAAGCCAAAGCCCAACACAAAGGCACAGGCACCTACAATAGTTAAAGTCAAACCATTACGTTTAGAGAGTGGACGAACCGAGACAATATCAGACTCTAAGGCCATATTTTTATTCCTGTTTTACCCAAAGCCATAAACGGCCAATGTATTCATGTAGCGCACGTTGCGAGGCGAGTAAGTTATCCGCAGTAAAACGCCAATAAAAATCGTCTCTGGCCCTAAAATCCGTCGGCGCCGCACTTGCGGTTAATCCTTTACCACTAAAAATGGCCATCGCCCGTGGCATATGGGAGGCCGAGGTGACTAATCGCACAGGCTGATTGCCAAAGCGCTCTTTAAAATAGTGCGCTTCTTCAAGGGTGTCGCGCGCGAGCGGAAATTCAATAATACGTGACGCATCGATGCCAAGTTCAACCGCTGCCTTAGCCATCACTTCAGCGTGGGGATGTTGGGTTAGCTCGCCGCCCCAACCACTAACGACTAAACTACAATCTTGACCTAACTTAAGCTGCCGAAGCCCTTCCGTTAATCTTGCCAATGCCACAGCCGATAAGGACTGTACCGCCGTAGCACCTTCAATATCCGAGTGAGCAGAACCCAGCACCATCACCACACAGGTATCCGCAATGGGAGTGGTATTAATGGGATATTGGGTCTCAAGCGGTTTCACGAGATAATCGACACTAAATTGACTGCTTAATAACAATAGAAGGGTAAAAGCACTGGCAATCGCCCATTTTGCTAACCGCGGTTTGCGCCAAATAAACAAAGATAGCAGCAATAACAACAGGATAAATGGAACAGGCATAATTACCTGAGAGACAACTTTCTTAATCCAAAACATGCGCTAGCGCCCAATAATCCAAAGGAGCGCAATCATAACATCAAAAGAAAGCAAAACGCATCGCCGAGGCGATGCGTTGTCACGAGTGAAAACTTAAGATTACTGGGTTATTTTTCCCATAACCAAGCGGCGCCGCGCACGCCCGAAGAACAACCATAAAGATTCTGTACAACCGGTGTTCGGCATTCGCGCCCTACAACATAATGGCTTAATAATGCAGGTAATCTTGGGTAAATAGCCTCAACATTCGACATGCCGCCACCTAACACAATCGCATCAGGATCAAGTAGATTAATCACATGAGCCAGTGAGCGCGCGAGTCTATCCATATAGCGGTCAAAGGCCGATATCGCTATCTCATCCCCCTCGTCGACTAAGCTCATGATCTCTGAACCAGATTTAGCGGGCACACGTTGGACGCTTGCTGCGCGACTGAGCGCCTCATTGTAATCACGAACAAAGCCAGTGCCTGAAATAAAGGTTTCGATACAATCAGGATTACCGCAAAAACAACGGGTAGTATTAAACTCCTCCTTGGTCATCCACGGCAGCGGATTATGGCCCCATTCGCCACCAATGCCATTACCACCCGCATGCACTTTACCGTTAATGGCCACACCCGCGCCGCAGCCCGTGCCAATGATCACCCCAAACACCACAGATTTACCCGCAGCAGCACCATCGACGGCTTCAGATACCGCAAAACAGTTGGCATCGTTAGCAACCCGCACTTCACGGCCGAGCAGCTCCCCTAAATGCACATCCAAGGGATGACCGTTTATCCAAGTCGAGTTGGCATTTTTGACTAATCCTGAATAGGGAGAAATCACACCAGGGATCCCCACGCCAACAGAGCCTTTTTCACCTAAGGTCGCTTCAGCCTCATTAACTAAATCGACGATCGCGTTAAGCGTGCCCTGATAATCCCGAGGGGTATTGATACGCTTACGAAAAACCTCATTTCCTTCGTCATTTAAGGCGACGAGTTCTATTTTTGTGCCGCCTAAATCGATGCCCATGCGTATCATGAATAAGCTTCTCCGCTATTGTTCTGCCAAGGAGTCCGCGCAGACTCACTTGTGATTGCTCGTTATTTTGCCCAGCCAGGCGCTGTGGCAATAAAATAAGGGTTTAATATGTCAGGTTTTTGATTGTAGGTTAAGGGTAAACCTGAGTCATAACACACGACTTTTCCGCCTGCGCTTTCAAGTACCGCCTGCGCTGCCGCGGTGTCCCATTCGCTGGTAGGCCCCAATCTTGGATAGAGATCGGCCTTACCTTCTGCCAACATACAAAACTTCAGCGAGCTTCCCACGCTTAGCATTTCATGTTGACCAATATTGTTCAAATAATCAGCCACATCTGGGCTTAAGTGCGAACGACTGCCCACCACTATCGGCACCTGTCTTGGTATCTTACAACCCTGAAGCGGCTGTTCTTGCTGTCTATCCTGTCGCCAGGCACCTAAGTGTTTCGCCCCATAATAAGTCGTGTTCAACACTGGAGCATAAACCACACCTACAATAGCTTCGCCTTGATGGATAAGCGCAATATTGACGGTAAACTCACCATTTCGCTTAATAAATTCCTTCGTGCCATCTAAAGGATCGATAAGCCAGTAGGTCTGCCATTGCTCACGTTCATCCCAAGGAATATCGGCGGCTTCTTCTGACATCACAGCAATGCCCGCAAATTGCTCAGCTAATTGAGTGACAATCACCCTATGGGCTGCAAGATCGGCAGCAGTGACAGGACTCTCATCACTCTTTTGTGTAACAGCAATATGCTCTTGGGCGTAAATCGCCATAATGGCATCACCTGCCGCATGGGCTATATTCACTAGCCGCAACAAGTCCGCTTTAGAAAAATGCAGCACAATCATGGTGTTATCGGTCACTTAGTCGTCCTTTATTCAATCAGCTTTGCGGCATTATGCCATTGGCAGCCATTGAGAATTAAGAACAAATTCGTCATACATCAAGCAAAATTGACTAAGCGGGCTTAAACACCAAAGCTCAAGTCCTAAGCAACAGGCTTTAATTTTAAATAAGTCGAGTCTAAGCCAAGCAAGATACGCTGAAAAGAGTCATTCCCTAGGCTGCATTCGTATTCACCGCCTTGAAAACAAACCACATAGGATTGGAATACTGGCAAAGGCAATCCGCTTGCCTGTGAGTAACAAAAAACGGCGTCTGTTTAGGGTTTTGCACCTTGTGTTATAAGGGTGTTAAGCATGCAGTTAAGTTGCACTCGCCAATCCTGCCAAACTTCAGGACATTGCATAGCGGCAAGATGGTGCTTATCCAGCGTCTGTCGCAGTTTATCGCTATTAAGCGCGCTGTAAGTCGGCCTTTGTGCCAGCACATTGCCTTTCTCGAGCGCTTTAGCGGCATAGCTGAGGCTATCAATGGCAATGATGGGCACGGCTTTCTTTAATAACTTCAGAGCCAACGCTTGCTGCTGAATTTCAACAGCAAATTCATACCAACTGCATTGCCCCTGTCCTGAATAATGAAATAGCCCCGCCTCACCCGTTAGCATCAGTTGCCAGATAAGCGACGCGAGGGCATCGACCCACGTAGGAGATCCGATTTGATCGTCAATCACAAAGAGCGGCTGAGCATCAGGCGTGGCGGCCATCAACCTCAGCATGGTTTTCACAAAATTATGCCCATCGACACCGTAAAGCCATGCGGTACGGATAACAATCGCGCGCTCACCCAAGATACGCAGCACCGCTTGCTCTCCGGCAAGCTTACTCTTGCCATAAATGGATAATGGCGAAGGTGTCACCGCTTCACTTAAGGCATTGGCCTCAACACCCGCAAGCAGGCCGCTAAACACATAATCACTGGAAATATGTACTAACCGCGCGCCAATGAGCGCACATTCTGTTGCCAATAATTCTGGACCTAGGCTATTGACGCGATAAGCCTCATCCACCGCCGTCTCAGCCTTATCGACCGCATTATAGGCCGCGCAGTTAATCACCCAGTCGGGTTTCACCTGCGCAAACACCTCAGCCACGCGGTATTTATCGCTGATATCTAACGCAGCATGCGTAAGCGGATGGAGATTCAATGCTAATCCACCATTAAGATGCGTTCGGATTAATGCTTTCGCCAGCTGGCTGTGCGCGCCAGTTAAGAGCACTGTTGGTCGCGCGGGAGTGACATCCTGCATTGATTGACTCAAGCGCCTCAAATTGCTTCATCGCGAAAGTGCGGTATAAAATCAGCAACAGTTTTATGCCCACGCAGAGTCAAAAAGTCTAACAGCGCCATGGGCGAGCGATTAAGCAGCTTATCCTTTGGATAATCAACCGCATCGATAATGCTTAAGGCGCGATCAAATCCACCAAGGCTAAATGCCACATGGGAATCAGACCCCATGACTAAGGTTGCACCTAACGCTTTAGCCGCCTTAGCGATCGCGGTGCAGTTGGCTTCACTGCCCTTGCGAGACACTTCAAAGGAGGAATTATTGATTTCAAGTGCTACACCATATTCAGCTGCGGCAGTGACGACTGCTTCAATATCAATGGGATATGCGGGGTTTCCTGGGTGAGTAATAATATCGACCTTGCCACTTTTAATCGTATTAATCATCGCCTCGGTATGGGTGGCCTTATCCGAGGGCGCAAACACGGGTTCATGGAATCCCGCCAAGACGATATCGAGCTGCGACAGATAATCGCCAAAGTAATCGATTTCACCGTCGCGATTTTTAATATTGGCTTCAATGCCGCGTAAAATGCCGACGCCATCGACCATGCGCGGCAATACCCGTAAATTCACAAAATGCCAAAAATGCGGCGCATCCGCCATGGCCGGGCCATGATCTGTCGTCGCAAACAGGCGGAGCCCCTTTTGTTTTGCCACCGCAAGATAATCATGGATAGTGCTATAGGCATGGGAGGATGCCACGGTATGGGTATGGGTATCGACTGGGTACTGCATGGGTCACCTCTGTCTTTTAACTCGCATTTTAAAAAGAATTTTTAAACATCAATCTGTTACCGCTCTGCTTGTACAAGAGTCGCCAAGTCAACAACCACAGGCAGTGATATGCAACAATGCCTTAGTGGAATAAAGAGAGCAGTTCATCGGCGCTACCTTGCCATGCGCCACTGCCCTTACCTTCAAGAATACTATCGGCTAAACCTTGTTTATGCTGCTGCATCTCTTGGATTTTTTCTTCGACCGTCCCCTCGGCGATAAGCTTGTAGACAAACACCGGATTTTCTTGGCCAATACGGTGTGCTCTGTCAGTAGCTTGCCTTTCGGCCGCAGGATTCCACCAAGGATCGTAATGAATAACCGTATCGGCAGCAGTCAAATTAAGCCCGGTTCCGCCCGCCTTTAAACTAATTAAAAACACTGGCGTATCGCCTTCTTGGAATTGATCAATCTGCCCCTGACGCAGCCGAGTTTGCCCAGTCAGTTTGCTGTAGTTGATCTCTAAGGATTGCAGCAATTCTTCAATCAAAATCAGCATGCTAGTAAATTGGCTGAAGATTAAAATTTTGCGTCCTTCCTGCACCATTTCCGGCAAGTTTTGGCTAAGCCAGTTAAGCTTGGCGTTATTTTTAACTTTTTGTGCCTGTTCGAGTTTTACTAATCGCGGATCGCAGCAGGCTTGGCGCAATTTGAGCAAGGCATCTAAAAACTCGATATGGCTGCCCGCCACGCCTTGGCTTGCAAACAATTCTCGAATTTTTTTCTCCATACTTAAGCGAATACTCTCGTACAGATTGCGTTGATCTTTCTCAAGCTCAAGGCTTTGATAAATTTCGGTTTTAGGCGGAAGCTCAGTCACTACCTCCGCCTTAGTTCGTCTGAGCACAAAGGGCGCAATGCGTTGACTCAACACTTTTGCCTGCTCGCTATCGCCGTAACGCTCAATCCGATAACGAAATGCCTTATTAAAATAAGCCGTTGTCCCAAGGAGTCCTGGCAAACAAAAATCCATTAAGGATTTGAGTTCACCTAAATGATTTTCAAGGGGCGTCCCCGTAAGGCAGAGTTTAAATGGCGCCTGCAGTGCTTTAATGATCTGACTGACTTTAGCTTGAGCATTTTTAATCTGCTGTGCTTCATCAAGCACTATGTGCTCAAAAGGTTGTGCCTGGTAAAAATCGTTATCCCTCACCATTAACGGATAGGTAGTAACAACCACATCAAACTCACTTAACCGTGCCAAAAGCGGCCCGCGCTGTGCGCCATGGATCACCGCCAGTGTTAACGAAGGCGCAAATTTTGCCGCCTCCTTTGCCCAGTTCCCGACCAAACTGGTGGGGCAGATAATTAAACTGGGTAGATGAGGGCCAGCCGCGGACTTAAGCTGTTTTTGCTTCAACAGGAATGCCAAAGTTTGAATGGTTTTACCCAATCCCATATCGTCCGCTAAAATGCCACCTAGCTGATATTCCTTTAAAAAACATAACCAATTTAAGCCCTGTTGCTGATAGGGACGCAGTTCTGCCTGTAATTGGGTTGGCGCAGTAACCGCAACAACACCAGTAAATTGTTCTAATTTGGCAGCAAGTTGGCGCACCCGCTCACCATTGAGCAAGCTGATATCACTCTGGGCTAACTCATTGAGTAAATGTGCCCGATATTTAGGTAAGGCGATACTGTTGCCGCGGTGCTGTTCAAACAGCTCTAAAATAATGCTCATCAAGGGTTTGATAACACTGGCTTTAATTTTAAGCCACTCACCATTTGGGCTTGGTAGCAATAGCTCTGCATCATCGGCGGGCTCACCATGTTGCTTAAGCCAAGTGGCCACCAGCGGCAACATGGGTAACCGCTGCCCATTGATATCCGCATGCAAAGACAGGGAAAACCAGCCCTCTTTACTGTCATCCAGCTCAACGGTTAACGGCGCGTCGACTACCTTAAGGCTAAACTCGGGCGCCAATAACACCTCAACACCTTGGGCTTGTAATCTTGGGACTTCTTCATCGATAAAGTGCAGCCACTCCCGAATCGCCTCGGGCAACACACCTAAGCGCCAGTGGCAGGCTAAACTGCTAAGATCAAATACAAAACGAGTAAATCCAAGCGTTTGCAGAACCTCAACCACCGCTTGTTCTTCGTCCAACGCACGGTTAATTTGATAGGTCGTTCCGCCTTGGGTCACAAGGGTTAAGGCTTCTTTAGCTGCATTACCACTCAAAACGACATCACCATAGATAAATGCCAAGGTCACATAGGGCTGATTGATATCAACAGCTTGAATATGTGACATTGTTGTCTTGAGTTGGGTCGTATTAGGTAGAGTAGCATTGGCCTGAGTCGATGCCGCCGAAAGCATATTCAGGCTCAACCGAACCCGAAGTTTATCCCGTAGTTCGACAAAATTGATGGCACTTGGTAGCGGCACTGTGCGCGCTGAAAAATGTTTAATCAGTTTATGACTCACCACCTCAACCTGCGTGCGAGGCACGGGTGGCATTTGGCTGAGTAGGCGCAATTTTTCAATACTGATATCGGTGTCGATAAGACCAATTTGAAAGTAATCGAGTTCGATATAATACGCAGGCTCGGTTGGCACAAGCTCCCAATTATCTCGCTTGGGCAAAACAAGGCGCATTTGCTTGTGTTCACTATCAATATCTTGCCAAATAAACTGTGGCGTAATGGCATCGCCCGCGGTCAATGCGAGGCGACTTTCCTCCCAAAAACAACGTTCGGTCGCGAGCATTTTCTCAAGCGCAACCGCACCTAACTGCGCCTTAAGATAGAGCCGCGATGCACCATGGCGCCTCGTAGACATTATCAGATTGATGATCAGCACATCCTCGGCACCAATCCATGCAGGCATATAATATTGCACATCCGAGAGTGCAATTTTGGAACCCTTGTTATAACCGCCCTTCTTGCCAAGCTTGCCGCGCCTAAGCTCGATAAACACCCCATTATCGTCCTTTGAGAGGATATACAGCACCCGATCATCGTAGAGGGACTCAACATCATTCAAACGAGGATCATCGGCATCATCGAGTAGATGTAACCATTGGGCGATGCGTTGATCCTCAACCGTTTTATCGGTGAGCAAGCTATACAGTACCGCAGCCATATGCTTGCAATGTCCCGTGGCGGGACAGGAGCAAAAACCGTTCATGATGAGCTTATGATTGACGCTGACTAAACGTATATCCTGACGATAGGGCGAGGTTTCACTGCCCGCTACCGAGCCTTCAATATGGCGAAAATCGGCATTGGCTTTTGCGCTTAACACCTTCCCCTGCATTACATAATCACGGGCACGCATCAAGGTCGGCGGCGTGAATAAAGACTCAATTGCCGTTTGAGTCAATTGAATGGGCTCTTGGGGGGGGAAGCGATTCATCAGCAAAACCTTGAAACTCAAAAATACCTTTACGGACAATAAACCACGATTGTCAAAGGCATTTATCAACGTGTAAGGGGGAATTGTATTGAAACCGGATGGGGAAAGCCAGAAGACGAATCACTTACGTGAGCGGGATATATCCCCGCAGACCATTCCTGCGGGGATGTGCCAACTAAAGTAACCTCAACTTAGGCTTGACGACGCTTATCAGCAATATAACGGTCAACCAATTTTTCTAAAATATCTAAGGGAACAGCGCCATTTTTAAGCAGCACATCGTGAAAATCGCGCAAATCAAATTTGTCCCCAAGAGCTTGTTTCGCCTTTTCCCGCAGTTCGAGGATCTTCATCATCCCCACCTTATAGGCTGTCGCTTGGCCGGGCATCACAATATAACGCTCAATTTCAGCGGTCACATCGCGATCTGACATTCCAGTATTTTTCTTCATATAGTCAATGGCTTGTTCCCGCGTCCAACGACTATGGTGAATACCTGTATCAACAACAAGGCGCACAGCTCTAAACAACTCCGCCTGCAAGCGACCAATATTATCGAAGGGATCTTGTTGGAAACCGAGTTCCCAAGCTAAACGCTCACTATAAAGTGCCCAGCCTTCAATATAAGCGGTAAAAGGTGCCATCTTACGAATAAGTGGTTGCCCTTCAAGTTCCATTGCAACTGCAACCTGAAAATGATGTCCGGGGATCCCCTCATGGTAGGCTAAGGTACGCATGCCGTATTTAGGTGTTGCTTTGATATCAAAGAGGTTGGCATAAAAACGTCCTGGGCGACTGCCGTCAATCGCTGGTTGCTGATAATAAGCGCCAGGAGCCGTTTTCTCTTTAAATTCAGGAATACGCACTACTTCCATTCCCGCCTTTGGACGGATACGAAATGCGTTGTCGAGTCCGGCATTGATCTCGTCGAGGATTTTTTGATAATCCACTAGGATCTGCGCTCTGCCAGCATCGGTGTCTTCATAGTAAAATTTAGGATCGGCGGCCAAGGCCTCAATCGCTACCGAAAATCCTTGGCTTGTATCGTACCCTTGTGCTGACAAGATGGTCATGATTTCACCTTGGATACGGCTCACCTCGGCCAATCCTTTAGCATGGATCTCATCGGCGGTGTAATTTGTCGTAGTAAAGAACTTCAACAGCTGTTCATAGGCGACATTCCCATTAGGCAAAGCCCAATAACCATCATCCGTGCCTGCTTTAGTCTGTAACTCAGTAAAATAATCAATGAAGAGTCGATACGCTGGCTGTACGTAAGCTTCAATATTGGTTTTTGCGGTGGCAAGCAAACGCGCCTGTTCATCGCTGCTAATCTGAGTTTCTGCTAATTTGGTTTTAAAGGAGCTGTAGAGAATATTGTCTTCAACTGGCGCACTGATAAAGTCATTCATTTCAGTAAGCACCCGCTCAATCACAAACTTAGGCGGAATAATGCCCTTAGCTTCTCGAAGTTTGAGCCCTTCTAAGGTTTGTCCAAACTTAGTCTTCACCGCAATTAAGCGCGAGAGGTAATTTTCAGCATCATCAACCGAATGGATTTGATGCTGCGCCTGCATAAAGCTTGGGTAACCATTTTGCACACCAAACAACTGATTCACCGGATAGTTATGATAGCGATAGGGTTCGGCCGCGAGGGCAAAATCCGCCAGATACAATGCAATATCCTTCGAAATACGCTGATTATCATCGAGATCAGCGTCTTGGTAACTCAGTAATGTGTCCCTTAACGCACGGACTTGAGTAAAGGTTTTGTCCATGGCTTCAGGGCTATCATCGTCGAGCAGGGCGTTATGCCCCGTAATCCCAACAGATTCTAAAAATCCTAAGGATGTTAACGTCTCAGGACTTTCAAAGGCCATTTTTACGACGCTTCTATCTAAAAATGCGCGAAAGAAAAATGGCTTTTTGGCAAACCATTCATGGGCGGCAACTGCCATCAACAATAGCACTAGGGCTAAAATGCCAAGCCCAATGCGTTTTAATACTGTTTTCAATATTGATGCTCCACAGGTCATTATTGTCAAAGTTCGATGGGAAAACTTCCCAATACGGAAAACAATACCACCACCACAAATAAGCAACAATTTAATAACGTAACGAAAAGTGACAAATAAATAAGTCACCTTCTAAAGGTTTAGCACCACTTTTTATAGTGCGAGTAAACTTACAGGAATAATTATTTCAATCTGGCTTCAGTGACACAATCAAACACTATCCATATGAATAAAAACAATAAAAAATTATCCCCATCAAATATTCGAACTAAAAACCCCTAATAGATATGCCCTAGTTAAAAATAAAGCTATACAAAAAGTGGGAGTATGCTATTCTGCGTCCTGGCCTGTGAGTCAGACCTATTTATAAGCAATATTATGTATTTGAAAACCTTCGCTGCACCCGGTATTTGTTTGCTGTCATGAAGCTTTCCACTCATAACTTATCATCAATGTAAATAATTCTATTTCTGGCTAATTTCACGCATTGTTGCGAATTATTTTTTTGAAAATTTTGGAGACATTCATGTCTAAAACTACTGGTGTAGTAAAATGGTTTAACGAAGACAAAGGTTTTGGTTTTATTTCCCCTGATAACGGTGGCGCTGACGCATTCGTTCACTTCCGCGCAATCGTATCTGATGGCTTTAAAACCCTTGCTGAAGGTCAAAAGGTTTCTTACGAAGTCGAACAAGGCCAAAAAGGTCCTCAAGCTGCGAACGTTGTTGTTCTGTAATTAACTTCCCGCAAGGGATTAATTAACAACAAGTTTACAGACAAAATGCCGACTCAGTGTCGGCATTTTTTATTGGTGCGTTTTATCCTATTGATTGATGTTCTCATTAAACCAACTAGCCCTGCAGTAATTTCGCTTCTGCATTTTCTACTCTTCTCGGTTTGCCGACGATGAGGAGAATATCCCCCGCTCGAAATACCCAATCCGATGCAGGATGCTCAATTTCTTGACCATTACGACGTATTGCCCTCAACTCTACCCGCAGTGATTCCCAATCAATATCCGCCACTTGCTTACCAACGGCATTTGCACCGCGGTGCAGCAGCACTGCATGCAAAGATTCTAAAGTGAAATCCGTCTCTGTACCCGAGAAAAAGCCATGTAAAAATTGATAATGATTACGCCGCTCCGACTCTAACCGCTTGAGGATCCGCGCTAATGGCACTCCGCATTGATGCAAAACCTGCGAAACTAACATCAAACTTCCTTCTAAGGTTTCTGGGATGACTTGATTGGCTCCCGCCTTTTGCAATAAGTCTAACTCGCTGTCATCGCGGGTTCTGACCAAAATGTTAGCTTCAGGAGCCAGTTGCCGGCATAAGGGTAAGGCGTCTTCTAAACTGCGGGATTCGCTAAAGGTGATCACTATCATTTTGGCATGCTTAATACCAATCTGTTTGAGAATGGCCCGCTTACACACATCACCAAAGTAAATTGGCTCCCCAGCTCGACGCGCCTCAGAAACCCTTGTGGGATCAAGATCGAGCACCACATAAGGCACGGCTTCGGTCTTTAAAAAACGCGCAATGGTTTGCCCTACGCGCCCATACCCCAAAATCACCACTAAATCATGGTCGTCGCTTATCACAGGAACCACATCGTCTACATGCGCTGACTGGCGGATCCCTAATAACCACTTTGCAATATCCACACTGTGACGCACCAACCAAGGAGCGATACTCATCGATAATACCGCCACCATCACCAGCATCGTACTGATCTCATTACTCAGTAACCCATAGCTAACGGCGAGCGCGAGTACCACAAAACTAAATTCCCCCACCTGCGCCAAGCTTAAAGCCGTGCTAATCGCAATCCTAAAGGGCTCGCCCACTAAACGTAATAATCCATGGATAATAAGTGCCTTACCAAACACAACTGCGAGCAGAACCAATAGAATTTGCCACCAAAACTGAATAACCAATCCAAAATCCAGCATCATGCCGATAGAAATAAAAAACAGCCCCATTAATAGATCGCGAAAGGGGCGAATATCCGCCTCGAGCTGACGACGATATTGACTCTCACCAAGCAGCATCCCCGCCATAAATGCCCCTAAGGCCATCGATAATCCTAACCACTGGGTAAATGCGCCCGTGACCAAGGCGACCACTAATGTTGAAAGAACAAAGAGTTCATTTGAGCGCGACCTTGCCACCTCATCAAACAGCCTGGGTAAAGCCCACTTCCCCAAAGCCATTAAGAAAAAGAAGGCGAGAATCCCCTTGAGTAACGCCCAAGCGATAGAGGCTAACATTAAGGGTTCATCACTCTGTCCGAGTAATGGCAGTAGAATCAGCAGCGGCACTACCGCTAAATCCTGAAATAACAATACACTGACAGATAATTCGCCATGACGACGCCTCAGCCAGCCCTGCTCATTGAGCAGTTTAAGCACTATGGCGGTAGATGAAAGCGCAATTGCAGCGCCGATAACGAGTGATTCAATCCAATTCAACCCACAGGCTAACGCCACTAGCATAGTCAAGACAGTGGTGACGAGCACCTGGGCACTGCCTAAACCAAACACGGTTCTGCGCATCGCCCATAAGCGGGGTACCGAAAACTCGAGCCCTAGGGTAAACATCAACAGTACCACCCCAAGCTCGGCGACAGACTGCATTTGCTGCTGAGTAAACCAATGAAAGCCACTCGGCCCACTGAGTACTCCTGTTAACAAATACGCCAAAATAGCTGGCAAACCGATACGCCTAAGTAGCGCAATCGCAACGATCGCAATGACTAACATCAGCAGAATTTGAATCAAGAAACCATGTTCCATAGACGCACTAGCTCCTGTCAAATTACTGGCATGTTAAAAATTATAACGATGAGCTTTAAGCTTAACTGAGTGACAAGTAAAGACAAATTTAATTGGCAAATATAACGGCACACATATTGCTTAACCAAGGTAACAGTTTTTATCGCCATTTCATTTGCTGGGGTAATCATAATGGACTTTGGCTTAGCGACCACGTTATATCCCGATGAATATAACTATCAAACAGAGGCATATAGCCCGACATCCGCGCCGTTGGATCTGGTGCAAGTTATCCAGCAACTGCATGCTAGTTTAGATCCGCGGACAGTCTTTGCCTGCTACGGCAAAGTGCTGGGACAACATCTGCCTATACAAGGGGTTCGACTACAATCTGAGCAATATAAATTAAGCTGGGGTAAACGTTATGGGATTAGCCTTAAACGGCAGATCATTTGCGGCGGGACACCAGTTACACTGCAGTATCAACTATTAACGCCGCTAACGCCCTCACAGAGCATCAGCTTGCAAGAAATAGAGCCGCTTTTGTTACAACCATTGCTGAATGCCATGCAGTACCAAGAAATGTCGATGCAGGCGATGTTTGACTCCCTAACGGGTCTTGGAAATCGTCACTATTACAGCCAAAGCCTGAAAAACGCGGTGGCCAGGGCTCACAGAAAACAGGGAACGGTGTCACTTATTGTGTTGGATTTGGATAATTTTAAGCAGCTTAACGATAAGTATGGTCACAAATGCGGTGACTATATTTTGAAGGAGTTTGGTGCTGAAGGATCCCCTCATAAATCAGCCATAGCATAGCCATATTTGAGCAACTGATTGGCGAATAATACCCAGGCCGCCAGCAATTCTTTCTCCGTGATTTGATAATCAGGCCGCCTGAGTACCTCCAA
>NZ_LGYY01000186.1:0-89732 GCF_001308045.1 Shewanella sp. Sh95 | reverse complement strand
GAGCAAACGATCAATGCGCTTGATGTTGTGCTTGGTTCGGGCCGTGGTTGGTAAATTTCGACCTAACTCAGTCAAGGTCAGTGTCTTACATTCAATCAGTGCCTTAGAGGCCAGCATCAAGCTGTTTAATCGTTTTAGGTGAAGTTCTGGGCAGTATTGGTGTAAAGAATGTTGTAGGATATTGGCTTCGCGCATCTTGTTGTCCAAGTGTAGTTTTTAGCGAAACCATTTGATCATGCAACAAGATGCGCTTCCACCCTAATTTGATGATTTATTTGTAAATCATCAGGGGATTCTTCAGGGCGAAGCGTTTAATTGCTTTTAAAGAAGAATATTAATTTTTCTTGAGACGAGACTATCGAAAAAGATGGGACGGTAAAAAGATGGGACAGACGTAACTCTTTTAGGATTAACAGACGACACAGAAGTGACAGGGGGTCACCATCCCCTCGGAGTTGCCGCAGGGCGAATAGACAAATTGCGTGAGTCTTGCCATGGATGGCAAGCTAGCTTTCGCAGGTGCAGGGACGCATCCTTCGGAAGCGATAGCAAATTTGGCAATGAGCACAAGGGGCTTTCAACTCCGTAGGGGCGTCTTGGAGAATCCAAGGAGGATAGGACGAGCAGTCCTCCTTGGTCGGGTGTGGGGTGAAACCCCACGACGTTAAGTGTTATTGCGATAAATAGAATATTTATCGGTTCGATACTACCAATCCCGTTTGTATTGCATAGCTCTCTAGCTTGATATCAAGATTATCCAAATCTTTATAAAACTCATCATCGAGTTGATTGAGTCGGGCTTCGGCGACTGGATTATCGGTTGCGGCGAGGCGTTGGTCTCTGTCGGTAGGGACGGGATGGTCACCAAACACCGCCTGTTTAGCCTGTTGTAATAGGGCTAACGAATGCAAAGCACCAATTTGCTCAAGGCCGCGCTCGGCAACAGCATAATGCTCGCCCGATGAGTTATCGAAGTATTGGATAAAACCGCCGTTATAGACTTCGCCAGAGAGACAATTGACGGCGTAATAGTGCTGCGCTGCTTCGCTTAGCGTGTGAAAGCCCTGATTATCGTCGTGCACCCGCACCACAATATCTCGCAACAACGCTCTAAAAGGGCAGGTTTTATCTAATTCCCGCTCCTTTTGGTAATAGGCTTTTGCTTGCTCAATATTTTCACGATTGCCATTTTTGCAGGGCATACATAAGCCTGCGTTTCGCTCGGCGGTGCTGGGCATAATTAAAGTTTGGCAGGCTGTGCAGGGGACTTTTTCCGACATTATCTTTCCTTAGATATTCAGGTCAGCAAGAGAAATAACAGATTCACAAACGACCCATTGTAAAATGACCTGTTTTTAGAGTTAAAGCATACGCAGAGATTAGTGGAATTAAGCATTGGTATGGAAGTGACCGTTGGCGGCATGGATGCCGCCGTCGAGCCTATAGGGATATATTTACGGCGTGTCACTGGAATAACTGTGCTTAATCTATGGCCGAATACTCTTAAACATCTGTCGTTAGCTGTAATGTAATTGTTTAAATATCACAATTAACAGCCAGCTATCCTAATTTATTAGTTGTACTTTATTTTCATCGCAATCAGGGGTTCGCGAGAAGCCTTTTCGGCTCGCAGGCGTGCTAAGTACTTTTCCCATAATTCCACTTGGTGAGTGGCGAGATCGTAAAGCACTTGCCAGGAAAACAGCCCGGTATCGTGGCCATCGTCGAAGACGATTTTTACCGCGTAGTTACCTACGGGTTCGATGCTGGTGATATTGACGTTTTTCTTATGGGTGACCAGCTTAGGGTTACCGTGACCATGCACTTCGGCGGAGGGAGAATAGACGCGTAACATCTCACAGGTGAGTTGATACTGCTCGCCGTTATCGAAGCTGATTTCTAAAATGCGCGATTTACGCTTGAGCTTAAGATCGGTGACATTGGGTGTGCTAGTGGTCATAGGTAGTGCCAAGAAAATGCTGAGAATGGACAAGCTGTAACATAACAATTTGTGGCTAAGGTTACAAAGTGTAAGCCTTAGCCACTGTCACAATTTCGAACTTATCTCCGCCATATATGCATGGCAGATGTTGTGTGCTAATCGCTTAGAGGATAAAGCGGCTTAGGTCTTCGTCTTGAACCAGATTATCTAAGTGAGCACTCACATAATCGGCATCAATCACAAATGAGCTGCCAGACTTGTCAGACGCCTCATAGGAGATATCTTCCATCAGCTTTTCCATTACGGTATGCAGACGACGGGCACCAATGTTTTCGGTGCGCTCGTTCACCTGCCATGCCGCTTTGGCGATGCTCTCAATACCTGATTCGGTAAACTCAATGGTCACGCCTTCGGTCGCCATCAGCGCGATATATTGCTCGGTCAGTGAGGCATGTGGCTCAGTTAAAATGCGTTTAAAATCATCGGCTGATAGCGCATCTAGCTCAACGCGGATCGGTAAACGGCCTTGTAGCTCAGGGATTAAATCCGATGGTTTTGACATCTGGAATGCGCCCGACGCAATAAACAGAATATGGTCGGTTTTCACCATGCCGTGTTTAGTGGTTACCGTGCAGCCTTCGACTAAAGGTAATAGGTCGCGCTGTACCCCTTCGCGGGAAACGTCTGGGCCTGAGGTTTCGCCACGCTTACAGATTTTGTCGATTTCGTCGAGGAACACGATACCGTGCTGCTCAACCAATTCAATGGCTTGCTCTTTTAAATCTTCTTGATTTACCAGCTTGGCCGCTTCTTCTTCGATCAACAGCTTAAAGGCTTCTTTGATCTTCATCTTGCGACGTTTTGCCGGTGCTTGGCCCATGTTTTTAAACAGGCTTTGCAGTTGGTTGGTCATTTCTTCCATGCCGGGCGGTGACATGATTTCAATACCAATTTGTGGCTGGGCCACGTCGATATCGATTTCTTTGTCATCTAATTGGCCTTCGCGCAGCTTCTTACGGAAGATTTGACGGGTATTGGAGCTGGTATCGCTTTCCGTGTTATCCCAGTCATTTTTCGGCTTGGGCAGCAGGGCATCGAGAATGCGCTCTTCAGCGTGTTCTTCGGCGCGTTGGCGGCATTTGCCCATTTGCTGCTCGCGGGTCAGCTTGATGGCGATGTCGGTTAAATCACGGATGATTTGCTCGACTTCTTTACCCACGTAACCCACTTCGGTGAACTTAGTGGCTTCAACCTTGATAAATGGGGCATTCGCGAGCTTTGCCAAACGGCGGGCGATTTCAGTTTTACCTACGCCGGTTGGGCCAATCATCAGAATGTTTTTTGGGGTAACTTCTTGACGGAAATCGGCATCTAGCTGCATGCGGCGCCAGCGGTTACGCAGGGCGACGGCGACGGAACGTTTGGCCTTTTTCTGGCCGATAATGTGGGCATCCAGCTCGTGGACAATCTCACGGGGGGTCATTTCAGACATAATATTCCTCACGCCCTGTTAGTAATTAAGTTCTTCAATTGTCTTGAATTGATTGGTGAATACGCAGATATCGCCTGCAATAGTCAATGACTTTTCAGCAATTTCCAGCGCCGATAATTCGGTATTTTGCAGTAGTGCTAACGCCGCCGCTTGGGCATAGTTACCGCCCGAGCCAATGGCGACTAAATCATGCTCTGGCTGCACTACGTCACCATTACCTGTGATGATAAGTGAGGCTTCGGCATCGGCGACCACAAGCATGGCCTCGAGTTTGCGCAGCATACGGTCGGTACGCCAATCTTTGGCAAGTTCAACAGCCGAGCGTAACAGGTGACCTTGGTGCATCTCGAGTTTGGACTCGAAACGCTCAAATAGGGTAAAAGCGTCGGCGGTGCCGCCAGCAAAACCTGCCAACACTTTGTTGTGATACAAGCGACGCACTTTTTTGGCGTTACCTTTCATCACGGTATTGCCTAGGGAGACTTGGCCATCGCCGGCGATGACAACTTGGTTATTACGGCGTACTGATACGATAGTGGTCACTTTTGAATCCTCTTCTCTTGCCCGCAATGAAAATCCTGCGGTGGATGATGGAGTAAATATGGGGATGGATAGTCAGAATTCAAGTTATTGCAGAAAAAGCCAATGGGGTTTACGTGTTCGCGCGCCTTTTGCAACAAAATAACAGCTTACAGAGAAATGGCGGCCTGCTTCAGTCTTGCTACGACTGAAGCGTCGGCTGATTCGCAAAGACTGCCGTTGGCGCTATTTCGGCAGTCTCTCCTGGGCGATCACGAGGTTTTTAATAGACTGATGGCGGCGGGAATACTATCAATACCACATTCTTGTAGGGTCTGATTGATGCCCTGGGCAAATTTCGCTTTATGTTGGCGCACAACGCTATAGAGCTGAAAACACAGCACTATGTCACTTTCTGTCAGTCCATTATTTTTAAATGCCATGGCAGATAAGTAACAGCGGATCATAAAGCAATCTATCACGAGCAGGCGAAATGCCATCCAAGGCTGCTGTGAATCACTCATGGGGAAATGCTCATGGTAAAGCGAATATAAAATATAACGGTCAAATAAATCCTGATAATTGCTCAACGCAGGCAAGGCTTTTTCTTCCCACGCTTTATTTAAATCGTCAATTTGATATTGATTACTCTCATTACATAACAAACCAATTGCATCATTAAGCGAGGTAAAACGAGGCTTTAAGCTTCTTGAGTGAAGTTTGCATAATTGGTCATGTATCGACACAAAAGCATGGGTTTGAGGCTGTGGTGTGTAGGGTATTTTTTGATATTGCTCATCGATTTGATTGGTTTGGGCCAGCAAGATTAATTGTTCAAAACGCTGATCTATTTGTGCAATAGGAAGAGTATTTTGCCTCACTTGGTCACTGACTTTTACCAATAATCCTATAGCCATGAGTGCCTGTTGCCAATCCACACCCATATTAATTAATAAATCCAAACTGTAATCGTAGGTTTTTTCTAACCATGCAGGATTGGCCGCGGTTGGACGTTTGGCGCCACCGCTCTTTGCCTCAAATTGAAATGCATTGGCGTCAAATAGCACCTGACGGGCAGCTTCAGGGCAAGATATCGTTAAACTTTCGTATTTAGTGGTTGCGATAACATTGTCACTACGAGGATAGGTTTTACAGGTGTGGCTTAAGGCTGTTTCACCCGCAGCCGCATGGATGGCACACAACTTCTGCTCGTTTACAAACGGGCATATTCCATTGGCGTTAAGTTTGATTTTTGCCCACTGATTAGCATCGGTTTTGGTTTCAATAAATGCCTCTTTGGCAAGCGAAGCGAGTTTTGGATGGTTAAGGGTATTTTTGTAGCTTTTTTTGTCAAAAATGATGGTCCAGTCATGGCAGCAACTGTCTTCACATGCGGCACCTATACAACTGAATTGTGAAGCGTAGCCTGGTGTAACAATGAGATTATTCATTGGCGTTTATTCATCTGAGTGTTCCATAAACAAAAAGGTAACAAATCTATAGGATTAAGGCCAATCTTTGGTGAGTTTGACAACCACATGTAAAAGGAATCTTAGTGTCTGCCCGCAATGAAAATGATGCGGAGGAAAACAAAGTCACTATAGGATGGATAGTCAGAATTCAAGTTATTGCAAAAAAAGCCACAGGACTTTGTTGATTTTATGCCCTGTGGCGAAAGCGGATATGCTGGGTGGGTTAAGGTGCAGATAACGAGGAGCGGCCGACAACAGTTCGTCCATCGAGGGGATAGTATTTTAGCTCCCAATTCTCGCTGCCAAGGCGGCGATCATCCGACACATAGTTAAAGTAACAATAAGTATTAGGATCACTTATCGCGCCGCCGCTATACCAGTAGACGATGTCGATATTGGGTGCTTGTTGCGTTTCCCAATCCGTGTGTGTGGTAAGGACAAAGTCCTGATTATCGAGTAACGATTGCCACAGTTCTCCGCAGTAAGCGCCTTGTAATTGAGTGCCTTGGCTGCTGCTTTGAGCCGTGTCTTTTCCGAGTGGAAAGCCCGTGGTGGTCGAGTCGATAGTGCCATCACCATAGCAAGCGAGATTTTGGGTATATCCCGAGTGTCCGCCCGCAAGCCAACAACTGTGATACAGCTTGACGCCAGAGGTAAAAGCAGCAAAAGCAGCTTTTGCCCGAGTATCGTGAGCATCTTGACTTAGATTCATAAAGCGCGGGGCTGCGACTACAGCAAGAATGCCTAAAATGATGATAACCACCACCAGTTCGATTAGGGTGAATCCCTTAGATGTGTGTAAACGACTCATACTGCTCACCTGTTGCCAAGATAGTCGCATTCTAACTTCATTTTGAAAAATTATCATTAAGTTATTGATAGATATTAATTTAATTAACAACAATGCTACATTGATTGTTCGGATTTAGGGAGGCGAGGCGAGGTTTGTAGGGATAAAAAAATCCCCGAGGACACTGGCCGTACTCGGGGGAAGGTTCAAAAGCAGTGGATCGTTAATGCCTACGGAGCATAAATGACAGAACCTAACTTGAGTGTGGCAGTGAATGGTGTTTGATACAAAGCCAAAGATGCAAACTGCGACAGCTTGTCGCAGTTTGGATGAAAACGTCGCCATCAGCGCATTCTAAATGGTCTGAGTTATATGGAATTAGCGGTTTAATCGTGACAAGCGTGGCGAGAATATATTGCGATTGTTTAGCGTGCTGGTCACTGATTTATAAAACAGAATTTAGATTTCCTAAGTGTTGTACTAACTCTGCCATATTGTTCACTTCAAGCTTTTTCATAATCTTTGCGCGATGCACTTCGATGGTTCTTAAGGATAAATACATGGCTTCGGAGATCTGTTTGTTGGTCATGCCTTGAACCACATGGGCTAATACTTGTTGTTCGCGCTCAGTCAGTTGGGCAAATTTCTGCTGCAGACTCTGTTGCTCAAAGCTGGATTGGCTTTCTTTATGTGCTTTTTCAATCGCTTGTACAAGGGCTTTACCCGACACAGGTTTTTGAAAAAAGTCGCATGCGCCTTTACGAAAAGCGCTTAATGCCATGGGTAAATCACCGTGCCCAGTGAGAAAAATCACTCCTAATGGACTTTGGGTTTCAAGCAGCTTTTGCTGCACTTCTTGGCAGCTGATCTCTGGCATTCGGCTATCTAAGATCACGCATCCCGCTTGAGTTAACGGGCATTGGGCTAAAAAATCCCGTCCACTGCTAAAGGTTTGTACTTGATAACCAAATTGCCTGAGCATAAATCCTAAAGAGTCGAGAATCGCTTCATCATCATCGACTAAATACAGCGGCAGCATAGTGGACATGGTTTTCCTTTTGGTGGTGGGACTCTTTATCAGCTTAAGCCTGCCTTGTCGTAGGCTCAATTTTAAGCCTAGGTCTTGGGAGGTTTATCACTAAATTAGTCAAATCACTTTAGGGGGAATGCCAGAGTTTGGTGTTATTCACAGCATCATTTTGGCCTTGTGTATAAAGTACTCCGAATACAAAAGCATACAAGACAAGGCGATAGCAATGAGAACTTGGTGTAGGGCAATACTCGTGAGCTGCATATTGAGCGTAATGATGCTTAATTTGTCCTATGCCGATGAAGACATTCCCGTTCATGAATTTAAAGTGGGAGTGCTGGCGAATCATGGGGTGTTGCAGGCAAAACAGCGCTGGCAGCCTATGATGGATTACCTTAGCGAAAACGTCCCTAATAGCCGTTTTGAAGTAGTGCCCGTCGACTTTAATGGTATGCGTAGCCAGTTACTGAGCAATGAATTGCAGTTTATTGTGACTAACCCCGGCCAGTATCTGCACTTGAGTAATAATTTCCCCCTCTCTTGGCTCGCGACCATGAAAAGCCGTAAACATCAGGGCAGCACTTTCACCATAGGCGCGACCATTATTGTGCGTGCCGATAGCCCTATACGTAGCTTGCAGGATTTACGCGGTAAGAATGTGGTTGCTAGCGATCCGCAGGCACTTGGCGGCTATCAGGCTGCGATGGGATTACTGCATAAAATGGGTTATTTACCGGAGCAATTCTTTGGCCAAGTGCGATTTTTAGGATTTCCCCTCGCGCCGCTGATCTATCAAGTGCGCGATGGGAGTGCCGATGCCGCCATTGCGCCTTTTTGTACCCTAGAGGAAATGATTGAAACAGGGCTTATCAATAAGACGGACTATCGTGTCATTCATCCAACCCATCCTCCTGGATATGACTGCGAGGTGAGCACCCAACTCTATCCTAATTGGTCATTTGCGGCGGCGGATACGGTTTCGCCACGGATCACCATGCAAATCACCCGCGCCTTGTTTGACCTGCCCCCAGACCATGTGGCGGCGATTACCGCCGATACTTTAGGTTGGACTGCGCCGGTAAGCCAGCTAAAGGTGATTGAATTATTTAAAGAATTACAGCTGCAAGGTGCATCACCTCCCTTATATCAAACCGTGTATAAATGGATGGAGAAAAATAAAGAGTGGGGTGGGGTATTACTGCTGATCTTTATTGTGTCGACCATTTATCACCTGTGGCTCGAATATAAATTCCGCCAAAAGAGCGAGTTTTTAGTCAGTACTGAGCGGCAATTAAAAGACAAGGCATTGCAGTTAGAACGCTTACAAAGTGCGGCGATTCTCGGGGAGATTGGTGCCGGGTTGGCCCATGAGCTAAATCAACCGATTGCGGCGATAACCCAATACAGTGAGGGCGCTATGATACAGCTAGAAAGGCTGGGACAGGACAACCCAGAGCTCTATGATATTTTGGGTAAAATCAACGCACAATCGATACGGGCTGGGGCGGTTGTGCACCGTATTCGTGGCTTGCTTAAACGCCGTCAGTCGAAGGCTGAACCGCTGGATGTGACGTTAGTCGTCAAAGAGGCACTGGCCTTATTACGCCGAGAATTAGACCGAGCGGGGGTACAAGTTGACGTACAGGTGCAAGGTCGTCCCTATGAATTGATGGGGGATAGTGTTGGCTTAAGTCAAATGTGGGTCAATTTGGTGAAAAATAGCCTCGATGCGCTGGAAGCATGTGAGGATAACCGTGCACGTAAGTTAAGGATTGAGATCCACTATCAACCCACTGAAATCAAAGTATTGGTAATTGATAATGGCCAAGGTTTACAGGGGCAAGCTAATGAGTTGATGGCCTCTTTTGCCTCTACCAAAGATGCAGGGCTCGGATTAGGTTTAGCGATTTGTAAGGATGTCGTTAGCCGTCACCACGGCAGTATTGAGATTGAAAACTGCAAGCAATCGACACAAACGCCATTGCCTTGGCAGCAAGGCTGTGTGGTGACGGTGATATTACCTCGGGGCTAGAATGAATCGCCGCAGAGTTTTTAAGTATCTATCTTCAGTTGCGGGTGCAAGCTGCTTTTTATCAAGCCCAATTATCGTTTAAGGCGCGGGATATTCTTGGCTAAATTGCAGCAGTTTTTGGGCTAAAAATTCAATAGTGCGGCGGATTTTATGGCTAGGATAGTCGGTTTGTAGATAGACTAATTGCAGTGGCACCGCAGGCGCGAGTTTATCGGCTAGGATAAGCTGTAGTCTGCCTTCGGTGACATCCTGCGCCACATCGAGCCAACTTTTATAGGCTATACCTCGCCCCGCCAGTGCCCAATCGCGCACAACGGCGCCATCATTGCAAAAGCGTTTTCCTCTTACTTCAATCTCTACGGTTTCACCATTATGGCTGAATTTCCATTTCTGCCATGGCTCGCCGCCACGATTTAAGATCAACACTTGGTGTTGGCTCAACTCGTTCAGTGTTTGCGGTTCACCATATTGCGCAAGATAAGCGGGGGAGGCGACGAGCACCCTTGGCGTCATCGACAGTTGGCGCCGTTTTAGATTGGAATCTTCCAGTTGGCCATAACGCAGGGCTAAATGGATATTTTGATCGATGAGATCTGTCATATGGTCGCCAAAGTACAGCTGAATCGACAGCTCAGGCGCGCTATCCATCAGCTCATCTAGCCAATTGCGGATCCGACTGCGGCCAATGTCCGAGGGCAGAGCAATGCGCACTTCGCCCTTAAGCTCGCCCCTATGCTCGGCCAAATTAGCGGAAGCGGTTTCGAGTAACGCAAGGGCTGGTTTAGCTGCATCGAGAAATATTCGCCCTTCTTCCGTGAGTTGCAACCGCCGAGTTGAACGCGCAAATAGTTGGCATCCTAACTTTTTTTCAAGCCGTTGCAGTGCCGCGCTCGCTGCTGCGGGCGTCATGCCGACTTCTTTACTGGCGGCGGACAGGCTTTCAAGCGCAGCGATACGCAGGGCGAGTTGCAGATCATTTATATGGTACATATCAAAATATTTTTGAAAATGATTTAAATAATAGGCTAATTATCAATATAGATTAACTAATGCACAATTGCACCTAGATATTCAATCATCATTTATGGTTCGGGAGTGCATATGAGTTTATTTACAGCCTATGAGTCAGCGGCACTGACACTGCAAAATCGTATTGTTATGGCGCCGATGACAAGGGCGCGTACCACGCAACCGGGTAATATCCCTAATGATTTAATGGCGCAATATTACGCCCAGCGTGCGTCAGCAGGGCTTATCATCACCGAAGCGACCCAAATTTCTGACGACAGCCAAGGCTATTCTTTTACCCCTGGAGTTTATACCGAGGCGCAAATTGATGGCTGGAAAAAGGTTACTGCGGCGGTGCATCAAGCGGGTGGAAAAATCTTTAATCAAATCTGGCATGTAGGCCGAGTGTCCCATCCGATTTTTCAGCAGGGTGCAGCGCCGATTGCACCTTCAGCGATTGCTCCTGTTGGTACTAAGGTATGGATCGTTGATGAGGAGCATCCCGAGGGACAAATGGTAGATTGCCCCGAGCCGAGGGAAATGACGCAAGCGGATATCGACCGCGTGGTGGCCGACTTTGCCAACGCAGGGGCAAATGCCGTTGCCGCGGGTTTTGATGGCATCGAAATCCATGGCGGCAATGGTTATCTCATTGACCAATTCCTGCGGACTAATTCTAACCATAGAGCCGACGCCTACGGCGGTACGCCGGAGAAGCGTATTCGGTTTTTATTGGAAGTCGTTAAAGCGGTAAGTGCCCAGATTGGTGCCGATAAAGTGGGCGTTCGCCTTGCACCCTATGTGACCTTTAAGGATATGGCCTGCCCAGAGATTGTCGATACTATCCTGTTGGCCGCCAAACACTTATCGGCGTTGGGCGTAGCGTATTTGCACTTGTCTGAAGCCGATTGGGACGATGCGCCACAGGTGCCTGAGTCCTTCAGAATTGAGCTACGCAAAGTGTTTAAAGGCAGCATTATTGTGGCGGGGCGTTACGATGTCGAGCGTGCCAATGAGGTTATCGAAAAAGGTTATGCCGACTTAGTGGCCTTTGGTCGTGCCTTTATTGCTAACCCCGATCTGCCTTATCGATTAGCCAATCAATTGCCCTTATCGCCCTTCGATAAGGGGCCATTATTTGGCGGCAGTGCGGCGGGCTATACCGATTATCCTAGCTATCAAGCGGCACTGCGCGCCGTCATCCGCTCTAGTGATGATGAGGTGGCATAATGCAAAACCGTATTTATTGCCCTGTTTCTCCTTGGATAAAAGTAGGTTTGTGGAGCTCAGGATTACTCGGCTTAGCGCTTTTGGGTTTTGTGCTCGCCAGCCTTAGCATGACGGTGTTTGCCGCTCAAGGTGGTTCTACTCAAGCCAGTGTCGATGTCAAAACTGCCCTTACCCCTAAGGTGACGGCAATGGAACTGATCAGTGATGGTTCACCACAGGCTGAATCGATTGCCCACGCCGCTTTGCTATACGCTAGTTTTTGGGATACCGGTGACCCGACATTTGCCCGCTGGGCATTAGCGACCAGTTTTATTGATCGCACCTTGCCCGAAGGTCGTGCACAGGGGATTAGCGGACCGCTCGACGCCTCTAAAACCTTTAGGGCGGCGGTGCCAGATCTCTCGGTAACCGTTGAGCACTTGCTGGTGGTCGGTGACCGTGCGGTTGTGCGCTTCCGTTTTAATGGCCACTTTACGGGTACCTTTGGTGAACAGCGTGGTCAAGGGCAAAAAATTGATTTTCGCGCCGTAGATATGTACCGCGTGCGTGAGGGTTTTATTACTGATAACTGGCATCTAGAGGATTATCAAACGCTATTTAACCAGCTTGCCTCTAACGCTGTGACCACAGGAGCGAAGTCATGAATCAACGTCGACAATTTTTAAAGACCAGTTTACAGGCGGGCGGCGCTTTGATTGCAGGGGTAGGGCTGAGTCAGTCAGCCTTTTCAATGGGAGTTCCGAGCTTAGTGGCGGTCGATGATCAAACTCAAACTTCGGTAGGAGGCAATATGAATAAGCGTTTTTGGCCTAATGGCGAGCAACTAGTGATCTCGATATCCATGCAGTTTGAGGCTGGCGCGCAGGATAAAAACGCTGAAGGGCCGTTTCCACCAATGGAGAAAGGCTACCCAGATACGATTACTCCCAGTTGGTACGACTACGGGATGAATGAAGGGATACCGCGTTTGCTGCGTATATGGCGTAAGCACAATATTCAGGTGACATCCCATATGGTGGGCCGCGCCGCCGAATTACATCCACAACTTGCTAAACAAGTGGTGGATGAAGGCCATGAGATTTCAGGCCATGGGCAGACGTGGACGCCGCAATACAGTATGTCGCCAGCGCAGGAACGTGATTCTTATATCCAGAGTATCAATACCTTAGAAAAGATCACTGGTCAGCGTCCTGTCGGGTTTAATGCGTTTTGGATGCGCCACAGCACCCAAACCTTAAATATCCTACAGGACTTAGGTTTTATCTATCACATTGATGATTTATCAAGGGATGAACCTTCAATTATCCCTGTGCAGGGTAAACCGTTTGCCGTGGTGCCTTATACCTTGCGCAACAATGATATAGGTCGCTTTGGTGGTAACACTGCGATGACGGCTGCCGCCTTCTTACAGGAGCTTAAAGACGAATTCGATATGCTCTATCAGGAAGGAGCATCGCAGCGGCGGATGATGTCGATTAGTGTGCATGACCGTATCGGGGGCACGCCAGGTCTTGCCAATGCCTTAGACAAGTTTATTCAATACGCGAGAGAACACTCAAAAGTGGGTTTTATGCGTAAGGATGCGATTGCTAAATGGGCGCTGGCGCAAAAGGATACGCCAACCAATCCTGCAAGAACATTTTAAGAGATAAAAACACAGCACAGGGATGTGCTGTGTTTTTTACTTTCTTGGGGATATTGGCGCTTAACGCATCGCGAGCATGGCCCAAGTGCGGCGACCTTGCTCGAGAAGAATCCCCACGGCAAGCCCTGCCGCGGCGTTAATGGCTAGGCAGGTCACAGCGGTAGATAAGATCACAAAGATACAGAAGGGCTTACCATCGATTAGGCGTTTTGACCACGCCAGTTGTAAACCGCCGATGGACAGCAAACTGCCGAGAATCGCCACAGGAATAAGTCCGAGCAACCACGCAATTTGGCTATCCCAAAACAGGGCAATCACCACACAAGTACCACCGAAGATTAATGGCGCGAGGTGAGTGCGCGCGCCAAAGTGATACTGCACCGCAAGGCCTCCCGCGCCATGGCACATGGCCGCCGCCCCAAAAGGCGCGAGTAACAAATTGGCCAGCCCAGAGCTAATGGCCAAGTTTTTAGGCGTGAGTTTGGCGGCATCTTCGGGGAATTTTTCCTGCGCCATGGCCGAGGTGGCTATCACTGCA
Source organism: Shewanella sp. Sh95 (assembly GCF_001308045.1). Taxonomy (NCBI): domain Bacteria; kingdom Pseudomonadati; phylum Pseudomonadota; class Gammaproteobacteria; order Alteromonadales; family Shewanellaceae; genus Shewanella; species Shewanella sp. Sh95. The sequence continues at coordinate 76,034 of NZ_LGYY01000186.1, read as the reverse complement.
TTGGTTAAGGTGAGGGCGAGCTGTGGCAGTACCAGTAAAATTGCTGCTGAACTCCACTCGTTAAGGCTAGGCCAAGCTAAATGCAGTGAGGCGCTTAAGGCGGGAATCGTCAGGCTGCTAGTTATTTCGGTTTGGCTGTTGGCTTGCCACAACATCCCAGCTGCGATAACGAGTGGCATGGCAAGGTAACGCAATGGTAAGAATTTACTCACAAACAGCAAGGCAAACGCGCCGAGTCCGAGCAACCAAAAGTCACTCATCATCTTAGTGCCCATCCACATCAATTGCAGACCAATCGCTAATTGAATCCCCACACTCACTGCTTGGGATAATTGCTTGGCAAGCCAAGTGATGGCGCCACTAAACGCTAACATTAACAGTATGATACCCATCAGCATGGCACTGGCTTGGAGCATCCCTGGCGTTAAGCCTTGGGCGATCACAAGGGCGGCGATGACCTTCATGGGCTGGACGGGGATCGGACGGCGATAAAATAAGGCGCTTAAGATGGCGAATAGGCCAAAGCCTAAAAATATCCCTTGGGGCGAAAATTGGTTTAGGGCAATTAAGCCCAAGACTAAAGGTAAAAATGTGCCTAGGTCGGCGAATGCACCGCTGGTTTCACCGAGTAAACGGTTGAGCGGTTGAGTGGGGTGCTGTGTTGGGGTTTTGCCCGCGGTCATAGAGGTTGCCACAATTGAACATTGCCTGCTTAGGCAAAATAAATGCCATAAAAATCAGTTGATTTGACTTATAAACAGAGCCAAACTCCTTTCCACGCCAATTGGTTGAGACAAACTGGGACAGTATTGTTTTTTCTCTGTGCCGATTTGTCTTTGTTGGCAGAGTATAGCTGATAAAAAAGAGAGCTTAGCCAACGGCATCAGCTCTCGAAGGTTGCAGGGGAGCGATAATCGCTTTAGCCTCGGATAGGCTTTCAGCGAGTCAGTACAATTATTGTTGTTTGTGTTTAGGGCCTTGTTTGTTTTTCATCGGGTCGCCTTGATAGCCCAAGGCTTGCCAATCGAGGCGAGTGCCTTTGTTGTGGCAGTCATTACAATTAAGTGCTTGTTCTTTTGGTGAGACCATGTGGTTGATCCGCCACCACATTTCGGTGGCAGCAAAGTCATATTCACCACTGTATTTGATGCCTTTTTCAATCATGGTGGTGTTAACCTCCATGCCCAGTTTCGCCGCTAAATTCCAATCAAACTCGCTCCAATATCCGCCTTTGCCGTAGGTTTTCGGGGTGATAAAGATATTGAGTTTTTTGTCGTAAATCTGCTTACCTGTATGTACCTTAAAGGGATAAATCTTGGCTTTAGCGTCGTTAATGTCGCCCATAGGGTAGGTCAGCTTGGTGACGACTTTCGGGTCCATCTTGTCCCCCGCCATATAAGCGTTAGCCGTGCCGTTGTACCAAGCGTACTGTGGCTTGACCATTTTTTCCCACACAAAGTCACCCTTTTTCTTCTGATAGGTGTGTTTGCCGTATTGATCTACGGTCTCAGGTTTATCATCGCCCGCAGTTGACCAATCCCAGTGCATCTTGGTTGGCTCATTCTTAGCGAAGAATGGAATATGGCAGGTTTGGCAGGCCACGGTTGCGGTATGGGTATTGAGCTTTTTGTTGCTGTGCGGCGCGCTATCGTGGCAGTTCTCACAACCTATATGGTCGATACCACCTGGAGATACCCCCATAGCATTACCCGAAATTTTATGTTTTTCAGTGGTATGACAGTTTTGGCATTGGAAGTTATTGCCGTCGCTGTCCATGTGCACATCGGTGGCTTTATCGGGATAGGCCATAGAAGAGTCGAGATCCCCGTGCTTGACCGCATCACCACCGCCACCATAGAAATGGCAGCTACCGCAGTTATCCCGCACGGGTTCACCCACGTTTTGCGCGATCTTCACCAGATCGAGTTTAGCCATAGGCTCGCCTGCACCAGCGGGGTCTTTCACATAGGTACCTGTGGTGTCGTGGCAGACAAGACAGTCCACTTTAGTTTTGTCTTTAAAGTCAAAAGTGTTGTCCTTCCAGCCATAGCCTGCGTGACAGCTAGTGCAGCGAGGCTCGTTGCTGGAAATTGACACACAGAAGTTATTGATACTGTTTTTCTTACCGCGTAATACGGTTCTATCGGGGAGCTTTTGTTCTAATTCCCATGTCCAGTGGGAGGTTTTCATCATATCTGTGGCTTGTTCTTCGTGGCAGGTTAAACACTTAGTCGTGACCTCAGAACCGGTTGCGAAGGGGCCTTTAAGGACGTCTTTATGGGGATTAGCGGCCTGCGCTTGCAACGCTATACCCGCCAAGGCAATAACAATGAGTTTTTTCATTCTGTACTCCTGCCCTCGGCGATACCGAGGGCTGAATGGCGTCTAGGTTAGAAGTTAATAGTCAGTGAGGCGTTCACATCGAAGGCCTTATCTACCACAGGCAGCATTGAGTAGGCTGAGCCCGCTAACACGTCATCGATTTTTTGTGGTGCGCCCACAGGCGTGCCGCTACCTGTGTATTCGTAGTCGTAGTAGAGTCCGGCCAGTTTGATAAACATCTTGGGATTGATATCAAAGATGTAATAGGCTTCGCCAACGTGGCCACGGGTGGCTAACTTGCTGCCAATAGGGTCATCTTGAGCTTGGGTGAAGGGCGTCCAGTATTCGGAACCATAGTTATATTCCAAGCCAAACTTGCCGTAGGGCGCGGGGATTTGAATACCCACATAGATGCCATAACCATCTTTGGTCTCGGTATCATCGCTGGTTTTCGGCACCATGATGATTTCGGTCCCAGTGCTGTTGAGTTCCGCTTCAAACACCGCATCGGATAACATGCCGCCGAACATGCCGGCATTGCCATTTGGCTCTGCGCGCGTCCAACCCAGTGACGCAAACCATTTGATATCGTTAGCTTCTTCCCGCGCAAAGCCAATGCCGCCAAGGTACATATCACCAATGACGCCGCTAGGTTGTACTCGGGTGACAAAGTTAAAGTTGTCAAACTTTTGCATATCCTGGTACATGGTGGGGGCAAAAATCCCCGCCAGTTGGGTCGGGAAGGCCATTGTGCCTTTAAAGCCGTCGTTCACGTCTTTGGCACCAAACAGGGTAAATTGCAGGAAGTTAGTGCCATCGTTAATGGCATCGATATTAAAGCCGCCGAGGTGAGTATCTTTGGTAACGATATCGCCAAACATTTCGCCATTACCCCATTGGGATTCAAAGCCTTGGCCATAACAGAAGCGAACCACTTGCCCCTCAACGCCAGTGATTTCCCCTAGGTTGTAGCCTAAGGTGGCACCGTCGAAGTTAAAGTTAACTAAATGGCCTGAAGGCGTGCCGCCACGCAGTTCGTTTTCACGGTAGTGGCTTGGTGGGCCATAGGTGGATGGGCGGCGGCCAATGGAGAGGTAAAACTCGGAGCCGTTGATGTTTTTCCAGTCGAAATAGGCGCGCTCGACCCGCAGCCAGTCACCACTGGTATTGCCGCTGCTGGTGCCATCCATTGTGAATGAGCGCCAAGAGTCGAACACTTGTACGCCGGTGGAGTCGCCCCAGTTTTTGTACATGCTCAGACGACCGGCAAAGCTGACGTTATCCCATACCTTGGCCTTAAGATTTAACCGCAGGCGAGTGGTGTAAAAGATATCGTTATCAATATCTTGGATATGTTGCTGCGCGAGTACATAGGGCATCACGCCCTGTAACATGCCATTTTGAAAGGCGGCGGCAAGGTCTGGGTTGGCTTGCATCATCTGGCCGAGTGGTGAGTTAGGATCGTTTGGCATCCCAAAGGCGCCGGACATGGCCTTGGCGCCAAAGTCATTAAAGTCCACCTTAATGGCGGGGTTCCAAACAACATCGCGGTAATGCAGTGAGTGGGCCTTGGTTCTAAAGTCGCCGGTGATTTCAAGGCGGTCTAACGAGGTGTGGCGTTCGGTTTTATCGACGCGGCTATTGAGTTCATCGAGCTGTTCGGTGATATCGGCAAGCTGTTGTTTCAGCTCGGCCATTTTTTGGGTGTCGGCTGGCGTTTCGTTGGCTGCGGCAAAGGTTTGGCCGGACATAAACAGCGCATTAGCAACCAATATCGAAATGAGTGTACGTGTACGCATAGGGTTTCTCCCTGAGTGTTCCGCTGGCACTGGCTCAAGGCTCTGTGCCAAATTTACCCAACAGGAGGCCCTGAGGTGTGCTCCCCATTTTTCTCTTATTGGGCTTGGATTTTATTTCAATGGGTTAACTTGCAGTTGCAGGCCTGCGGTTATCCCTTTGATTTAGGCTTAGCAGCAATTAACCGCAGGTTTGCGGTTGCTCCGAGTCGGCGGCATGGTCATACAGGAATTGCTGTATATCTTTGAGATCTTGCTCGGTGAGGCCGTTGAATACCTCAGGTTTGAGTTTGTGTTTATCTTTGTCGAAGAAGCGATCCCATTGGCTCATGGTTTTGCTCATTGGGGTTAGCTCGCCACCTTCACCACCTTGGCTATGGCAGGCTTTACATTCTTTTTTATAGAGGTGTTTCCCTTTTTTAGGATTACCCCCTTCGGCGGCATAGGCTTGGAGGCCTAAGCTGCTAATTAGTGCGACGGCAATTGCGATCTTAGTTGAAGTTTTCATCATCTCATCCTTTCTTAATTGTCATTCACATGACTTTGTTGGTGGAATGTGGCTATTGCTTCCACCTTGTGAATAAATTTATCAAAGGTGATGGGATGTTTATTTGAGGTATATCACTTCCATTAAAAAAATCTAATTGATAAAAATTTCATTGATAAAAATCTAATTGACTGATGAGGGAGTGACTTTGACAGATATTTACATTTTCAAAAACAACAGGTTGTTTTTACAGCTAAATTAGTGTTTTGTGTAATAGAGTGGATTTAAGGTTGTAAAGGTCTGAAAATGGATAGTGATCGAGTTAACACTTTGTAAAATTTGCAATATCTAAAGTAGTTGTTCGAAATGATTTAGCTCCATTTTCGCTTTATGGAGGGGGAGATTTTGCCTACTAGGTGTTGATAACGCTTGACTGAGTTTTAAATTTTTTAACGCAGCGGCACTCGCACACTGCGTTTCACCCATGATTCTGGCGAGGTCGCGCCAAGTAAGTCGCTTAAGGTTGCTGGCGTGTTGGCGCTAACACTATCTCACGCACACACACATTTTGCGGTTGTTGCCAAGCAAATAATGCTGCTGCGGCAACGTTTTCGGGGGCAATCACCCCGCCCATTTGTGTTTTCCAATCATGGTAACCCGCTTTGATAGCATCATCCGTGGTGTGGCTTAAGAGTTCTGTCTCGACCGCTCCCGGTGCAATAGTGATTAGGCGTACATCGTCCATTGCCACTTCTTCGCGGATGTTTTCGGTTAAGGCATGCACGGCAAATTTAGTCGCGCAATAAGCCGCATGGTTGGGGAAGGTCTTACGTCCCGCCACTGAGCTGATGTTGATAATGGTGCCCGTTTTGCGCGCCTTCATTCCGGCTAAAACTGCATGGATACCATTGAGCACGCCCATTACATTGATATTGAGCATACGGCTCCACTCGTTAGGATCTTGGGTATCGATTTGCCCAAGCAACATGACGCCTGCGTTGTTGATTAGGCAACCCACAGAGCCAAACTGTGCTTCCGCTTGATTAATCGCCGCCTTGATAGCGTCTGCATCGGTTACATCAACACTGATAGATAAACTGTTTGGTAAAGCAAGGGCTTGCATTGCCTCGACTCGGCGCGCTAACAGTAAGAGTGGGTGTCCGGCAGCACTAAAACTTTTAGCGATAGCTGCGCCAATACCAGATGAAGCGCCTGTGATCACAACGAGGGATTTAGTGGGCTTTGTCATTTGAGTTTCCTATCTTTATCTGCGAAGAATGTGGTTAATTGAGCAATATCTAGCTTGTTCATCAGTATAGAAGGGGATTTTTAGGCTGGAAAATACTTATTCCCACTGGATATGATAGGATTTGCCTATGACATATGCTGGGCAGACTGGTGAAGGCAAATGGTTGATTTACGCCTATTAAGGTTTTTATCGCAATTTATGAAGAAAACAATATTACCGCGGCGGCAACACGTTGTTATGTCAGTCAACCCTCGCTTTCCGCTGGGCTTAAACAGTTAGAGGAAGAGCTTGGCGGTGCCTTATTCGAGCGCAGTAAAAAGGGCGTAAAGGCCTTAGACAGTGCTCACTATCTTTATCCACTGGCGGTTAAGTTGGTGGAGGAGGCCAGTAAATTACCTGCTCTATTTATGGCTAAGGCGAGTCGGCAAAAGTTGCGCTTAGCCGTGATGCCCGATCTGAGTCAGCGTCGTCTTGCAGGATTATTAACTCAAATCAATCAGGCGATTAGTCATTTAGATTTAGAACTGCTGGATTATCAAAGCCCTGCGGATTGCCGATTAACTTTAGACAGTTTACGCCATGAGGATGAAGTGTTTTTTCCGCTTTGGGAGGAGGATTATGTGCTATGCGTGCCGACTGAGCATCCGCTTGCGCAGCTCAGCAGTATTCGTCCCGAAGAGTTAAGTCAGTACGATTTTATTGAGTGCCCACCCTGCGAAGCGCATCAGCAAACCATAGGCTTACTCGCATGCAGTAATTTGTCGCTTAATTTGGTGGCGAAGGCAGAATCTAAGTCTTTAGTGATGTCGCTGGTATTGGCGGGATTTGGGGTGAGTTTTCTTCCCGATGGATTAATCGAAGACGAGCCTCGGCTTAAACAGATTAAATTCGATGGGCCTCGGATGTTTCGCCGTATTGGTTTGTGTTATCCATCCCATCAAACCGTTGCGCCTACGTTGGCAACATTGCTGCGGCATTTGAGCAAAACCACGGCTTAAGCCGTGGTTTTTAATAATAGGGTTTGGCCAAACGGCTAAACCCTAGTAATCAGCAATTTAATCCTTATTCATTACTCTGTAAGTAAGGTGCTAGCTGAGTTTCAATCCTCTCGATTTCATCTTGGGCATACAACAACTCGGACTCTGTTAAGCGCGGCAGGACTTGTTGTTGATACAAAAGCTGATCGCTATTCATCCCGTATTTGCCAAAGTTGCGCAGTAATATGCTCGACCAAATATATGTCTGAACCGGTTTATCAATCGACTCATGGCGGTTGATATCAACGAGGGCTTGCATACCATCTTGGCTGCCCAAGTCGGCAGCTTTACGGTACCAAGTCTCTGCGGTTTGCAGCGCTTCGCGGCTCGGATGCTCACCCTTGCGGTAGATTTCTGCTTGGTTAAGGTAGTAATAAGCCTGCTGCTCATTGGGGATAGGATGTTGATGTAGAAAGTTATTACACAGGCTTTGGGCTTCGCGGATCTCTAAGGTTCCTAAGCGCTTACTGAGCTTCTCATATGCGTCTTGATAGTCCCTGATATGGCTCATCGCTGCGAGTTGGTAATACATTAAGGCTTTAATCGGTTGGCGCGAGACACCTAAGCCTTCTTCATAGATTTTACCTAGGCCGAATAGTGCTTCCTCTTGCCACTGGGACGCTAGCGTCTCGAATTCTGTTCTTGCCTGCTGGTAGTCATTATCCGTTTGTGGGTCGAGTAGTTTAAGGTGTGCCAGCGCTAACTTGGCAAAAACATTGTCAGCGGCGCAGGATTTTTCTAACCAATAGCGAGCCTTACCATAGTCGACGGCAAAATCTTCACCATAGAGGAAACGTTTACCTAGGTAATACTGACGAAAATCATTTTCTACGGCATATTCGCTGAGTAGGGCTTCGGCACGGACGAGATCCTTAGGGCCGCCTTGGCCTGCGGCAAGCATATGGCCTAGGTTATCTTTTGCGAGTTCATCACCGGCGGCGACGGCTTTCTCAAAGTATTCCCGCGCTTTAACATAGTCAGAAGTGACACGTTCATCGTGCCAGTAGAGTGTACCTAAGTGGTAATAGGCATCTTGGTTTCCTTGGGCGATGGCTTTTTCAAACCAGTAAATGGCTTGGCTTGCATCGGGATCGAGAAAGGGTTGTCTGAGATACAAATAGGCGAGCTCATATTGAAACTCGACTTGCCCCGCTTCTGCACTGGTTTTGAGCTGTTCTACCTGTTCGCGTAACTGCTCGGGTGTTTGTGCCTCTGTGGCGACCAAGCTAGTTAGGGTGAGCATGGGTAAATATTGCGGATCGATCTCGGCGGCTTTTCGATACCAATATTCAGATGCCTTGGGATCGGCGGGGACTTGTTGGAATCGACCCGAATACAGCTCGGCCATGGCAATGGCGGCCACGGCAAAGCCCTTATCAACGGCTTGCTGAATATAGTCTAGGCCTGAGTTGACTTCGCCCTGATTGATTAATGTGAGTCCATGATTGAGTAGCGCTGAGGGTTCCCCTGCGGTAAGCGCTTCGGCTTGAATCTTCTTTTTTTGGTACTTTGCGAAAAAAACAAAGAGTACGATAAAGGCTATAATGATAAGTATCAACAACATAGTATTCCGTCACTATCGATATTTTGGCAGCACAGTAAACTTGTAACAGACTAAAATTGCAAGTGTAGTGTTTGAAGTTAGGTCGCTAAGTCTGATATATCCCATGTGAGTGGACGTCTTTTAAAGACGTATTCGTGATGCATTGTGAAGCGTATCATGTAATAGCTCGGATTAAATGAGCGGGTTACCAGACTCGGGTATGCTATTGCCCGTATCTAAAATGGAGCTAAGTGTTTATGAGAAAGCTGTTGTTGTGCCTGTCCTTCCTTTTCACTCCCATGATGGCGTTGGCTACAAGTTATGTAGCGGGAGACGCGATAAGTCCTATTTCATTGCAAGATCAAAATGATAAGGCGGTCAGTGTTACCGAACAAACCAAAGTAGTGCTCTTTAGTCGTAGCATGAAAGGTGGCGATATCATTAAAGAAACTCTAACGCCTTTAACGGGGGATAAGTTTCCTGCGCATTTAGTTTATGTGGCTGATATCAGTGGTATGCCATCGCTGATAGCCAAATTTGTGGCTGTACCACAAATGCAGGAACTGCCTTTTGCCATTGGTTTAGACAGGGAAGGGCAGATTAGCCGCCTATTGCCCGATACCAAAGATATGGCAACCATGATTTTATTGGATAATCTCAATATTCAAGATATTGCTTACTTTGACTCCAGCGAAGCCCTAGGCCAAGCCTTAGTCAAATTAAATGAGTCACAGCAGTAAAGTCGTAGGACTACGCCCTATCTGAGGGGGAGAGATTTCCCCTCTTTTATATCTGACTAATCCTTATATAACACTACAGATGTGTTTTCTCGCTCGGTATTACTACGCCGTGGAACTTAAGGTTCATCCTATCGTTTTCTCCCTGATAATCTGCCCTTAGCTAAAGCGGGCTGCCATCTTAAAAAATTCATTTTTAGCGTTAATAAAGCTTAAGATTCTTTGCTGAACTCTTATGCATAATTATTTGTTTTAAAAATAGTTTTTTTAGGTCCAACTCGGCTTAATATTTGTTGGAATAAAAAGTTAGTTATTAAGCATAAAAATTCGTTGCGTTAACTAAAAAAATAGCGTTTACTGCGCACGTTTTTAAGACACATAACGACTTTTTATCATCTGACCCAAAGGAGACTCTGGCCCAATGAGCCAATTTCAATCTATTGATGTTGCTGACTATTATGATGCTCAAACCTTCAAACGTATTGAAGAGTTTGCGAAGGATAAAGCGACCCCGTTCGTAGTGATTGATACCAGTATCATTGCGAAACAATACGATGACATGGTTAATAGTTTTCCTTATGCCAATGTTTATTATGCAGTTAAGGCAAACCCAGCGGCTGAGATCCTGACATTACTAAAAAATAAAGGGTCAAACTTTGATATTGCCTCGATTTATGAGCTAGATATGGTTATGAATGTCGGCGTTACAGCTGACCGTGTTAGCTATGGCAATACCATTAAAAAGCGCCAAGATGTACGTGCTTTTTATGAGCGTGGCGTGCGTATGTATGCATCGGATTCTGAAGCTGACTTACGTATGATCGCCGAAGAAGCACCAGGTTCACGCATCTATGTGCGTATCCTGACCGAAGGCACAGACACCGCCGATTGGCCACTGTCTCGTAAGTTTGGTTGCCAAAATGAGATGGCTTATGAGCTGTTAGTGTTGGCGAAGGAACTCGGCTTAGAACCCTACGGTATTTCATTCCACGTGGGATCACAGCAGCGTGATATCGGTGCTTGGGATTCGGCGATTGGTAAAGTGAAAAGTATCTTCGATCGTTTGCGCGATGAGCACAATATTGTATTGAAGATGATCAACATGGGGGGCGGTTTCCCTGCGAATTATATCGACAAAACCAATCAACTCGGTGTCTATGCTGAGCAAATCACTCACTTCCTGAAGGAAGATTTTGGTGATGATCTTCCCCAAATTATTTTGGAGCCGGGTCGTTCGCTGATCTCTAACGCTGGGGTGCTGGTGTCTGAGGTGGTGTTGATCAGTAAGAAATCCTACACCGCATTAGAGCGTTGGGTATTTACCGATGTGGGTAAGTTCTCTGGTTTAATCGAAACCATGGATGAGGCAATTAAATTCCCAATCTTCACCCATAAACAGGGTGAGCTGGATAAGTGTGTGATTGCTGGCCCAACCTGCGACAGCGCCGACATTATGTATGAGCACTACAGCTATGGTTTACCGAATGACCTAGCGATTGGAGACCGTATGTACTGGTTAACCGCCGGTGCTTACACCACGACTTATTCAGCGGTGTGTTTTAATGGCTTCCCACCCCTGAAGGATTACTATTTGTAATCGGTCTTAGATAGCAACAAAAAGGGCGCTGCGGCGCCCTTAGTTTTTCCCGTGATAGCAGCTTAGCTGTGGGATTTGAGAATTTGATAGATCTCTTCTTTTAAGTGGAGTTTTTTGCTCTTGAGCTCTTTCACTGCGGGATTGAAATCACTACCGACACGTTTTTCCAGTTGTTTGATTTCCTCATCTAATTGATTGTGCTCGTTGAATTTACGTTGAAAATGAGCATCTTGGGTCTTTAAGGTGGTAATCAGATCTCGGTACTCTGGAAACATTGGCGTTCTCCTTGTCGTCTTTCTACTGTGCTTTGGTCTCGTCTTAACCCTAACCTTAGGCATAATGAATAAACGTGATATGGATCAATATTTGTCCTTCTACAGGTTAATACTAAAGCGTGATTTCAGCAAATCAGCTATAAATCAATGATCTATATCTTTTATATTGCTTGATGTGGCGATTGAGTCAGATCTGACTCACACTTTATTCCACGTAATTGATACAAGCTCACAGAAGCATCACAGATTTGCTATCTTTGTGATCAAGCTGTAATAGATTTGGTAATTACATTACGGATGAACAATTCTTCTTGCCGATAATTCTGTGATCAAGTTAACCTTCACCGCTTCGATACTAGGTTAAAGTCGATTATATAAGAATTTTACTATCAAAAATGAAAGGGGTTTTCACGATGGCTGATGTATTTCATTTAGGTTTGACCAAAGCGATGCTCGATGGCGCTACGTTGGCGATTGTGCCAGGCGATCCTGAGCGTGTAAAACGTATTGCTGAGTTAATGGATAATCCAACGTTTCTTGCAAGCCACCGCGAGTACACCAGCTACTTAGCGTATGCTGACGGTAAGCCAGTGGTGATTTGTTCTACCGGTATCGGTGGTCCATCAACATCGATTGCGGTAGAAGAGTTAGCGCAATTAGGCGTGAATACCTTCTTACGTGTTGGTACTACAGGTGCGATTCAACCCCATGTGAATGTGGGTGATGTGATTGTGACTCAAGCGTCAGTGCGTTTAGATGGCGCGAGCTTACATTTTGCACCAATGGAGTTCCCAGCAGTGGCTAACTTTGAATGTACCACAGCTATGGTTGCTGCGTGCCGCGATGCGGGCGTAGAGCCACATATTGGTGTTACCGCATCTTCAGATACCTTCTATCCAGGTCAAGAGCGTTACGACACTGTCACTGGCCGTGTGACCCGCCGTTTTGCTGGTTCAATGAAAGAGTGGCAAGAAATGGGCGTGCTGAACTATGAAATGGAATCAGCCACCCTATTTACTATGTGTGCGACTCAAGGTTGGCGCGCTGCCTGTGTGGCGGGTGTGATCGTAAACCGTACTCAACAAGAAATTCCTGATGAAGCAACAATGAAGAAAACCGAAGTCAGTGCGGTTTCTATCGTGGTTGCAGCGGCTAAGAAGTTACTCGCGTAATCTTGGTTCAATATCACTCCCCTGCAAAGCGAGTGGCTCAATAACAAAAAAGGTGCCTTGGGCACCTTTTTAATTTTCAAAAGTAACTTTGACTTTTGCCAGTCACTGTTAGAAGTGGTACTGAGCAATCACAGAGTAAGTGTCTTGGTCGATACCTTTCACGCCGTATTTATTGGTCCACAGATCGTACTCAATACCTACCAGCAGTTTATTTGCCTTATGGTCACCAAATAGGCTCTTACCTAAATCGTATTTAAGCTGAGGGTTAAAGTGGAAGTTCTCTTCATAACCACTGTTGTCTGTTGCAAATACCCAATCGATAAAGCCATCGAGAATGATGTTAGCAGACCCTACAGGGATATCGATTCTGAATACTGGGGTGAACTGCCAACCATCACTGATGTTGCCTGAGCTCATCGCATCGCGACGATAGGTGTTGAAGTTAAGGTAAGTAAAGTAAGGCACGGCAACATCGACCCCTAAGCCATAGAGCAAGCTATGCACAGGGCCTTCACCTTCTTCGTAGGTGAGGGCTAATGAAAGATCGGTAATTGGGCCGAAGGCAATCTTTTCGCCGAGGATTTTACTCGCGCTAAAGCGCGGTGAAATCTCTCCGTAGGTGGTGCTATCCATGCCCGTGTGGTCGCCTTTGAAATAGATAAAATCTTGGAAGGCAAACCAATCACCGTATTTCCATGCACCAGCGGTTTCGAGTGTGACTGTCGTTTGCTTGTCCGAAGGAGCCAAGTCGTAGTCTTCGCCATAAAGGGCGGTTGCACTGAAATCCCACCACTGTACTAAGTCACCAGCAAATGCTTGAGGTGAAAGCATTAATGCTAGACATAGGCATGTCTTTTTCATTGTTATTTCCTGTTGTAGGGGTAGAGGTTAATAAGGTTGTACTCAGTTCCTGCTCTGTGCACTGTATGGCAAAGCGACTCAGGTGTTGTGTCTTGAGTCGACCCCCGACAGAGAGCTAGGTCAAAAGTGCGGGCAATATATGCAAAAATTTACAATTATTCAAAGTTTTTATCGAATGTTGTTGTGAAAATCACATAATCATATTGTGGGTTTGTGTTTGCTTAATTTATTGATTTTGTATGATTATTTATTGTTTTCATTCTTGTTTGTTGATGTTTTAAGCTAACTTTTTGAATTGATTGTGCTTAATTTTAGAACAGAAACCCATAGCGTTTTCCCTATAAAGCGATTCAGCCTATTAGTCAGCTTCAGTTATTTCCCTTGCTGTCGTTTAAAAATCGGCGTATAAATTTATGACATATTATGTCGCGCGTCTGTTGTTCTGCTGCTATAGTGCTGCACTGGATGCTCTCATTTCAGGGGGAAATATGGAGTTTTCGAATCTGATTGTCATCTGGTCTATTATCGGGATTATCTTGATGCTAGCGGAACTGGTGATACCCGGAGGTATAGTTGTGCTTCTTGGTGCCGCCTGTTTAGTGGTCGCAGGTGCCTTAGGTATTGGCCTAGTGGAAGGCTTAGTTCAAAGTCTGACACTGTGGTTTATGTCGGCCATTGTCCTATTGCTTGCCTTTCGGCAAGTCACACAAAAATTGGTCGGTGGGGATTCCCATGTGGACAACACCGATGAAGAACTTGATATCTACAATCAAATCGCTCGAGTGAAACAAACCATAGGCCCAGGACAATCGACAGGAAGAGTCGAGTTTCAAGGGAGCGAATGGCCCGCATTGGGGGATGGTAGTGTCATTGCTGCGGGCTCTGAGGTCAGGATTATCTGCCGTGAAAACATTGCCCTAGTGGTTGAGCCTGTTCATCAGGCAACGTCTCAAAACTAAAGGATGAGTCTATGTTTGTGTTTACCTTAATCATTTTATTTGTCTTGTTTATTCTCTATAAGCTCATGCTAATAGTGCCAATGCGTGAGGTGCATGTCATTGAGCGTTTAGGGAAATTTCGCACTGTGTTACAACCGGGATTTCATTTCTTAATTCCCTTTTTCGACCGTGTGGCCTATCGCCACGATACCCGTGAGCAAGTGCTCGACGTGCCGCCACAAAGCTGTATCTCCAAGGATAACACTCAGCTTGAAGTGGATGGTTTAGTGTATCTCAAGGTTATGGATGGAAAACTAGCGAGCTACGGTATTGAAAACTATCGTAAAGCTGCCGTCAATCTGGCGCAAACTACGATGCGTTCTGAAATCGGTAAGCTCACTTTGAGTGAAACCTTTTCCGAGCGTGACCGCTTAAACGAATCCATAGTGCGCGAGATTGATAAGGCGTCTGAGCCTTGGGGGATCAAAGTGTTACGTTATGAGATCCGCAATATCACGCCATCGCGCCACGTGATCCATACCCTTGAAAAACAAATGGAAGCTGAGCGCCGTAAACGCGCTGAAATTACCCTAGCCAATGCTGAAAAGGCTGCGATGATCAATATGTCAGAGGGTGAACGCCAAGAAGCGATTAACATTTCTGAAGGCCAAAAACAGAAGCGTATCAACGAAGCTAAGGGTACAGGCCAAGAGATTGCCATTATTGCTAAGGCAAAGTCCGAAGGCATGGCAATGATTTCCCAAGCGTTAGCGGTTAATGGCGGTACCGATGCGATGAATATGTTGTTAAAAGAGCAGTTTATTGCTCAGGTTGGTAAGATCCTCAACGATTCGCAAGTGTCGGTCGTCCCGGCTGAAATGGCAAAACTCGAAGGATTCTTCGAAGGAATGGAACAAGTCACCCAAACCGTGGCTGGCCATAATGCAACTAGCAAAGGAGCTCGCTAATGGAAATCCCATTGAATACTGATGTCGCAGTAATGGTTATTTGGGGACTGATTTTCGCCATATTTGTGATTAAGCTGTTCCAATCCATTCGCTTAGTCCCGACTAAATCGGCCTATATCGTTGAGCGTTTAGGTAAGTACCACTCGACGTTAGATGCGGGTTTCCACACCCTGATCCCATTTGTCGATAAAGTGGCTTATATCCATGACTTAAAAGAAGAGACTATCGACGTGCCACCACAGGAGTGTTTCTCGAGCGATGAGGTGAATGTGGAAGTCGATGGGGTGATTTATATCTCTGTTACCGATCCTGTGAAGGCAAGCTACGGCATCACCGACTATCGTTATGCGGCTATCCAGCTGGCACAGACCACCACGCGCTCAGTGATCGGCACCTTAGATCTCGATCGCACCTTCGAAGAGAGGGATGTGATTTCCGCTAAGGTAGTGGAAGTGCTCGACCAAGCAGGCGCCATGTGGGGGATCCGCGTGCATCGTTATGAGATTAAAAACATTACGCCGCCCGAGACGGTGAAAAACGCCATGGAAATGCAAGTGAATGCCGAGCGTGAGCGCCGTGCATTACTGGCAAAGAGTGAGGGTGATAAGCAGAGTAAGATCAATCGTTCCGAAGGGATTAAAGCGGAAACGATTAACCGTTCTGAGGGGGAAATGCAGCGTCGTATCAACGAGGCCGAAGGTAAAGCGGAGGAGATTTTAACGCTGTCGCGTGCCACGGCGGAATCGATTGAACGTTTAGCAACAGTGATTGCCGCTCCTGGTGGCCATAACGCACTGCGTATGCAACTCGGTGAGCAGTACTTCAAGCAGCTTGATGGGTTAAGCCAAAAGTCTAGCCGTATTGTGTTGCCCGGTAATATGGTCGATTTCGATTACTGGATGAATAGCATAGGCTTAAAAGAGAAAGCTTAAGACACTAAACCATGCAGTTGCTTAAATATTCATAAGCTTAAGCACCAATAAACCTAAGGCCAAATAGTGATATTTGGCCTTATTTTTTGCGGTTTTGCATAGGAGTGACAAGGATGATTGGTTGAAAATGTTTCGGACGAATGCATCTAATTGACGCGGTACAGGGGGAATTCAATGAAGCCATCCGTTGGCGTTACATTGTATTAAGACTAAGCGCGTTAATAGGCCAAACGTTCAGAGATTTCAGAGTGGGAATGGGTTTCGATAAGCCGCGCGATAGTGTCTTGTTCAAGTACTGCTAAGGCGGAAATTTCGTTGTAAATCTTATCCTGCACATCTAAAGGCATGTGAACATGCTCCATAAACATCCGGATACTTAAGGCGTCACCACTTTTGAACAGTTGGCTAAATTCAGAGGCTTCGATCTCGATTAATGCATTCATAATACTTCACCCTGAGGTTGGTTTTTGGAGAGTAGACAACAGGTTTTGCTGTTTATTAAGAGATACGCCTAAGTTTGATCTAGGTCAATTAAACGCCATATTAATCTTTCTTAATAAACAAATTTATTGTGTAAAAATAGGTGGTTATAAATTCCATAAAATGAAATTGTGACTTATACCAATCACATTAAATATCTAATCAGTTCAGAGCCTCACAGGCATCTCAATCCAAGGCGCATTGACGAAGAAATGGTTATTCCCTTTTAAGTCAATGTAACACGGGAGTGAGATGCCTGTGAGGCTCCCGAAGGGCGGGGTTGAACGTGCTTTATACTGCGTTTAAGGCTTTCGACAGAGCGCCACTATGCCTTCAAGCCTTCGCCTTGTCTAAAGCCCGTTTAACTCCCGCTGAATGAACAGATATTTAATACGATTGGTATTAGCTCAATGTTTAAAACGAGGCGGAAGAGGGTGGTTGGAAGCGGACTTCAGTTGGCAAGAAGATAAAAAATCGCGGCGCGTGATGGCTCACGCGCCGCGATTCAGAGACCCATTTCCGAGTAGGATTACTTAGGAATGGCTAAGAGTTGGCAGCCATTGATCCCTGCATTTTGCAAGGTGTGACGCTTACGCTCGGCATCACGTTTGCGCTCATAAGGCCCGAGGATGACTTTGTACCAAGTGCCTGAGGTGCCCTCAATTTGTCTGACCTGCGCTTCTAATCCTTGGAATGCAATCACGGCCTTCATCTGGTTCGCCTGCGACTCCTGACGGAATGAGGCGCACTGCAATTGATATTGCTGTGGAGCACGCGTTGCCACGACATCAGGAATATCCACTTCGACGTGTTTATTCTCAAGCTCGTCCAGATAGGTCCATTCTTCCTTGGGTTTAGGCGGCAAGGCATTCGGATCTTTCTTCGGCACTTCAACTACCGGCTGTTCCTCTACCGGAGCGGCGACGGCGACTTCTTGGCGCTCAACCTCTTTAACCTTTGGCGTTAGCGTTGCAGCGGGTTCTTTTGCCTTCACTTCTTTTTCTGTTTTGACTTCTACAGGCGCTTCCTGCTTGGCCGTGTCTTTAATGCTCCACAGAAAATAGCCAAAACTGCCTACAGCAATAAAGGCAAACAGGATCAAAGGAATAGGAAGTTTACGGCTAGGCGGGGCCTTTTTAGCCGCAGGCCTTGCGCGTGTCGCGCGGATCGGGCGCGGTTTTGCGCCCGATTGCGGTCTTCTGTTGGCATAGTCACGATTGCTCATGGCTTACATCCGTTCTAGGGTTTCGATACCTAGTAGATTTAGGCCTTTTTGCAGAGTGCTCGCCGTCAGTTGTGACAGCAGTAAACGACTGTGTTTTTGCTCGTCGTTATCGGCTGCAAGCACTGGGCAGGCCTCATAGAAACTAGAGAAAGCCCCTGCTAATTCATAGAGGTAACCGCAGAGCACATGTGGTTGGCCTTTGTCGATAACACGGCTTAGGATTTCACCAAACTGCGCTAGTTTGTTGCCTAGATCTTTCTCTTTTTCGTGGTCGAGTACGATTTTGGCTTGGCTTAAGTCAACATCGGTCGCACGCTTAAAAATGCCAGCGACACGGGTGTAAGCGTATAACAGGTAAGGCGCGGTATTGCCTTCAAAGCTCAGCATTTGCTCGAAGCTGAAGATGTAATCGCTGGTACGGTTTTTCGATAGATCAGCATATTTCACCGCGCTGATCCCAACTACGCGGGCAATCTCTGCAAGTGTCGCTTCATCCATATCTGGATTCTTACTGCGAACTAATTCCAGCGCGCGGCTGTTGGCTTCGTCGAGCAGATCAACTAATTTCACCACGCCACCAGTACGGGTCTTGAACGGACGACCATCTTCGCCATTCATAGTACCAAAGCCTAAGTGCTCGAGTGACATATCCTCGCGGACAAACTTGGCCAGTTTGGCAAGGCTAAACACTTGCTGGAAGTGCAGTGCTTGGCGTAAATCAACAAAGTACAGCACGCGGTCGGCTTTGAGTACACTTGAGCGGTAACGCATCGCGGCTAAGTCGGTTGTGGCGTACAGGTAACCACCATCGGCTTTTTGAATGATAACCGGCAGTGGTTCGCCTTCTTTTGTGCGGAAGGCCTCTTGGAAGACCACTTTGGCGCCGTTACTTTCAGTCAATAAACCTTGGGCATCTAAATCTTTAACAACTTGCTCTAAATCGGCGTTGTAGGCGCTTTCACCGTGCACGTCGGCGCGGGTTAAACTCACCCCTAAACGCTCGTATACTTCGTGGCAGTGGCTTAGCGAAATATCGTTAAATTCGCGCCACAGTTTGTTGCAGTACTCATCACCGGATTGCAGTGCAACCACGAGCTGACGGGCGCGGGTCGCGAACTCAGCCGATTCGTCGAAACGCAGTTTGGCGGCGCGGTAGAAGGTTTCGAGATCCGATAACTCTAATTGGGCTTGTTCGCCATTGGCTGCACGTAATTCTTCCATGTAAGCCAGCAACATACCAAATTGGGTGCCCCAGTCGCCCACGTGGTTTTGACGGATCACTTTGTGACCTAAAAACTCGAGGGTGCGCACCACGCTATCGCCGATGATGGTTGAACGCAGGTGACCTACGTGCATCTCTTTGGCGAGGTTTGGTGATGAATAATCCACCACAACAGTTTGTGGTGCGGGTAATTTGATCCCTAAATGCGCATCGCCAATCGCGGCTTGTAATTGGTTAGCCAGTGCGCTGTCATCGATGAAGAAGTTGATAAAACCTGGGCCTGCGATTTCAACTTTTGCCACATAGGCGGAGGCGGGAAGGTTGTCGATGATCAGCTGTGCTAATTCACGCGGATTTTTACCCGTTGCCTTGGTTAGCATCATGGCTACGTTGGTTGCCAAGTCGCCATGGCTCTTATCCTTGGTTCGATCTACTTGAATTCGGGCCTCAAAATCCGCAGGTAAAATACCTTGTTGTTTAAAGGATTCGATGGTTTGGTCAAGTAATGATTGGATATGTGATTTCATGGGTTAATTAGCTACTAACTTTAAGAGTGAATACAGGGAATAACCGCGTATTTTAGCCGTTTGTGGTGACTAATTGCTATCTTCCCGATGATTTTTTATCAAATTATTGAATCACAACAGATCCTGCGGATCCCTATCTAGGCTCCAGCGGCAGCGTTTGGCTTCGGGCAGTTGTTCCACAAGCGGATAAATACGCTCAAACTCCTGCTGTAATCTATGTCTATGTTTGGCTTGAAACATCAACTGGCGGCGGAACTTACCGGCCTTTCGATCGAGTGGCGCGGGCATTGGGCCGATAATCTCAAACTCTTTATCTTGGGGCAGCAAGGATGCAAACGCATTAAGAAAATTGTCAGCATCTAAGGCAGAATGCGCCTCGGCGCGCACCAGTACCATATGCCAAGCGGGTGGCAAGAGCGCCATTTGCCGTTCTTTTAATTGACTGCGGGCAAATTCGCCATAACCGCGGTGGAGTAAATCCCTAAGGATCGGGTTATCACTCTGGTGAGTTTGCAGAAGCACTGTACCGGGTTTATTGGCCCGCCCAGCGCGGCCCGCCACTTGGGTATAAAGCTGGCCGAAGCGCTCTGGCGCCCTAAAGTCGGCGCTAAATAGCGCACCATCGACATCGAGTAAGCCCACTAAGGTAACATCAGGGAAGTGGTGCCCTTTGGCCAGCATTTGGGTGCCAACCAAGATTTTATATTCGCCCTTATGAATCGCACTTAAATGGTTTTCTAGCGAACCTTTAAGGCGGGTGGTATCGCGATCGATACGCACCACTGGATATTTTGGAAACTCCAATTGCAGTGCTTCGGCGAGCTGCTCGGTACCAATACCTTGGCCCATCAACATGGTACTGCCGCAATTATGGCATTGCCTTGGAATGGCATATTGATTACCGCAGTGGTGGCAGCGAATTTCCCCAAGGGATTGATGCACGGTAAAAAATGCATCGCAGCGGTCGCATTCATGTAAGTGGCCACATTCATGGCAGAGCAGCGCTGGCGCAAAGCCGCGGCGGTTTAAAAATAGTAATACCTGATTTCCGGCTTCTAAATGGCTGCGGATCTCGTTGATAAGTGGTGCCGACATGCCCGCCTTGAGGGGCAGGTTTTTAATATCGATAATACCTTGGCGTACTTTTTTAGCATTGCCAGCCCGCTCACCGAGTTGCAGATGATGATAACGACCACTGAGCGCATTTTGCAGGCTTTCTAAGGAAGGCGTTGCTGATCCTAAAATCACTGGGATTGATTCTAAATGCCCACGCATTACCGCTAAGTCGCGCGCATGATAACCAACGCCTTCTTGCTGTTTAAAGCTGCTGTCGTGTTCTTCGTCGAGGATGATTACACCGGGAAATGCCATCGGCGTAAACAATGCGGAGCGAGTACCAATGATGATGGCCGCTTGGCCACAGCGAGCTTGTCGCCAGGCTTCGAGGCGCTGATTGTCGGTTAAACCTGAGTGCAGCACGGCAACATTCACCTTAAATCGGCGTTTAAAGCGATTGATGGTTTGCGGCGTGAGGCCAATTTCAGGCACTAGAATAAGTGCTTGTTTACCTTGTTTAAGGATATGTTCGAGCAAGGCTAAATAGACTTCTGTTTTACCCGAACCGGTAATGCCCTCGAGCAGAGTACAGTGATATCCTTGTTGCTGCGTTAATACCGTTACGGCAATTGCTTGCTCTTTATTTAGCCTGTGGGGCGTTTCATCGAGCTCGAGTTGGCTGCGCCAATCGAGATTGAGCTCGGCGAGTTTTTCGTGGCGGGCAATCCAGCCTTTATCTTCTAAGGTTTTGAGCGCGGTCTTGTTCAGCGCTAGGCTGATGACTTCTTCCTGGGTGAGACTGGTTTGTTTTAGCTGTTCGAGTAATTTTTTTTGAGCGGGCGCGCGTTTTAAGGTTTCTGGCGCAATATTGCTGCCTAGCTCTGTGATGTGCCAGTACTGGATTTTTTGTGGCGCGGCATCTAGGCCCTTGCGCAGTGCTACAGGTAATGCTTGGGTGAGCATTTGGCCTTGGCTGCAAAAGTAGTATCGGGCTGCCCATAGGGTTAATTTATAGAGCGATTCTGGCAATAAGGGCGTGTCATCAATAAACTCTATAACGGATTTCAGTTGCGTTGGCGCCAGATCGCAACTGTCGGTAATCGCGGTAACGAGCCCAATAAGTTGTTGTCGTCCAAAGGGGACTTTGACCCGAACGCCAATTTGTGGCTTGGCTTGGGGGCTATCATCGCTTTGCTCGTTTGTCTTTACGCGATAAGTAAAGTTTTGCCGCATAGGCACAGGTAACGCAACTTCAACAAACAGTGACATATGCTGGGCGAGTCTAAAAGGGAAATGAGGTTTAGTGTACTCAGCGCGGCTAGCAAGGGCTAGTCCTAATGACAGTTTATCCAAGGATAGTTGAGAGTAAGTAAATGACTAAAATAGCGAAATCATTAGGACTCTTTGCCTTAGTGTGTAGTGCTGCTGTGCAGGCACAGGTTTCCCATGTCAGCATCAACAATCGGATGTTTGAATTGGGCGCCTATCCCAAAATGCGCGTGAATGTGATCAGTGATAATCAGGATATGACGCGGCTTGAGTTTGTGTTGCATCAGTCCAGCGGTGAAGAAAAGCTGATGGCTGAGCAGCTTAATCGTTTTTTGATATTGCTGACGGGCGTTGAGGATGTCACTGATCCTAAGGCACGCTTGTTAGTTCGTGAATATCGAGTCGATCGCTGGTATGAAGTGAAAAATCTGCCGCTGTTTGATAATACTTCCTCTGCGACGTCTTCAGTATCGCAAGCAAAAATAGCTGTTGTTAAATCAAGCAAAGCAGCCAAAGCCGAAACTAGTCAGTTGGCGGCAAGCTCTGCTAAAAGTGACAAAACCACAGTTAAATCAACTAAGGTTGTGCAAGAGGTGAATTTAGTCACCGCTGAAGCAGATGTTGCGCCCGTTATTGTGGCGGCTGTGACGGCAAACGTTGCTGCGCCCCGCGCTTCTGGATTTACCTTCCCAGAGGATAAGCCTGACGCGAAAGCATCCTCAGCTTCGAGTTTGTCTACAGAACCTTCTATCGCTAAGCCATCGACCGAACCATCTGCTGCCCAAGTCTCATCTGCAAACGCAGATATGGCAAAAGCTGATAAGAGTATAAATGGGATTGATGTGTCTGAAGCTAAGACAGCCGAAGTGACTAAGATTGCTAGCTCGACAAATGCCAATGCAACAAGCTCGGGTGAGTGTATGTTGGATTATCACAACGAGACCCTATGGCGGATTGCCAATCGCTATGCCCTTGAGTGGCAAGTCAGTGTATATGGTGCGATGTTGGCGATTCATGACGCTAATCCTAAAGCATTTGCTAAAAATCGTATCAATGCCTTAAAGAAAGATGCCATTTTAACTTGTCCATCGGCTGAGATACTCGCGCGTTATCCCAATGCACAGGGCGCTAAGGCGAGTTTCGAAGATAGGGAAGCCGGCCAATAAAAGCTGAGACAGATGGGCAGTAAACAAGTGGATTATCGTTAAAATGCTCAGATAATCTACTTGTATCCGCTTAGGTGATACTGTAATATCCTGCGCCCTAACATATCCGTTATTAACTGCATGTGGTGTCCGACTTCGGGTTGGAAGAGCGACATGGCCTTACTTTTGAGGTAACCCCAATGAAACCAGGTATCCACCCAGAATATGCAGTAATCACTGCAAACTGTACTTGTGGCAACGTAATCAAAGTAAACTCTACTGCTGGTAAAGACCTGCATTTAGACGTTTGTGGTGCATGTCACCCATTCTACACAGGTACACAAAAAATTGTTGATACCGGCGGTCGTATCGACAAGTTCAACAAGCGTTTTGGTATGCTTGGCAAGAAATAATTGCGTTAGCAATATTTCTCTCGAAGGCGCCTCTGGCGCCTTTTTGCTTTTTGTCGTTAGCTGGCACGTAATCGCTACTTTTTAGCCTTTCTGGTCCGACTTCAATTAAAAAAACACCACTATCACTTTCTTCCTGTTGAAATTGCGCAAAATCGACTTATTTATAGTAATTAACGATAAGATAATGCTAGTTAGTGTCTTTATTGTAATTTAGTCAACATTTTTTAGGTTTGACTACAGTTTTGCCCTTGTTTTATTGCATATTTTCGTTTGTTTTCTACAAAATTAAACAGGTAATCATCCGTTATCGACTAAGATAAGTTTGTAAAACTTAGCTTAGGGCGACAATTCAGCCGTAAAGGCGAAATTTCTCAAGATCTTATTTAAAATGTGACCTAATTGGCGTATCTTACCCCGACCTGCCACACTGTTTAAATCACCCATAAATGAGGTGATCTTGAGTCGGTCGGCCTTACTTCCATACTTATAAATGTCGCATTTCAGGATGTTAAAATGTCAGATATTCGTCAACAAGCACTCGATTATCATGAATTCCCCGTTCCCGGTAAAACTGCAGTATGCCTCACTAAACCTGCTGAAACGAGCCATGACCTCGCGCTAGCCTATAGCCCGGGTGTGGCTGAACCAGTACGTGAAATTGCCGCTAATCCTGAAAATGCCTATCGTTATACCAACAAAGGTAACACTGTTGCCGTTATTTCTAACGGTACGGCGATTCTGGGCCTAGGCAACTTAGGTCCATTGGCTTCAAAGCCAGTTATGGAAGGTAAGGCACTATTATTCAAACACTTTGCTAATATCGACTCGACCGATATTGAAGTAACGCATAACACTGCTGAAGAGTTTATTAATACAGTTGCTGCCATTGCTGGCACCTTTGGTGGGATTAACCTCGAAGACATCAAAGCGCCTGAATGCTTTGTTATCGAGCGCGAATTGATTGAGCGTTGTAATGTGCCAGTGTTTCACGATGACCAGCATGGCACAGCCATTGTTACCGCAGCTGGCATGATTAACGCTTTAGAGATTCAAGGTAAACTGATTAGCGATGCCACTTTTGTGTGTATGGGTGCTGGTGCGGCTGCCATTGCCTGTATGACCATGTTAGTGAAGTGTGGTGCTAACCGCGCCAACATTTACATGCTTGACACCAAAGGCGTGATCCATGCGGGTCGTACTGATCTGAATGAATACAAAGCCTTGTTTGCGAATGAGACTGACAAGCGTACTTTGCAAGATGTGATTAAAGGCGCTGACGTTTTCTTAGGGCTATCCGGCCCAAATGTGATTGGTGCTGAAGAAGTGGCCATGATGGCGGATAAGCCAGTGATTTTTGCCTGCTCAAACCCAGACCCTGAAATAAAACCTGAACTTGCCCACGCAACGCGCAGCGATTTAATTATGGGCACTGGTCGCAGCGATTATCCAAACCAAGTGAACAACGTACTGTGTTTTCCGTTTATTTTCCGCGGTGCATTAGATGTGCGTGCATCGTGCATTAACGATGAGATGAAGATTGCGGCTGTGCATGCCATTGCCGGATTAGCGAAAGAAGAAGTTCCAGCAAGTGTACTTAAAGCTTATCCAAAGGTAAGTTCATTAAGTTTTGGTCCTGAATATGTGTTACCAAAACCGATGGATCCACGTTTATTGCCGCGCGTGGCCCGCGCCGTGGCGCAAGCGGCCATTGATTCGGGTGTTGCTGCAATAACGACTTTGCCCCAATATGCGGATTAAGCGACAAGAGAATTAATAGAAGAAGAGGCTAATTAGCCTCTTTTTTGTTTTAACGTTGGCTGAAATCTCTGCTATTGGCGCGATTTTCAATGTCTTTGAAAATAAATCCTAGGTTGCCTTTTAGCTTATGCTACTGAATAATCTTGAGTAGCATTTGTTTAACTCATGTTAAGAGTGCACCAATAATTATAATAATCCTGCAGGATAGCGGCTCGATGAAATTCACTCGAATGTTAACAACAAAACTAACCAGCTTCTGGTTAATGTCTTTAGCCGCTATTGCCTTCGTGTTTTTACTCAGCGCAATGATGAGTTTTGTACAATTAACCTATAAGTTTCAGCAGCAGAAAGTGTCTGAACTTGAATCCCTTCTAATAGAGCATTATCACTCCCAGCCCGATTGGGAGTTGGAGTCTTGGCTGCCTCCCATGTTGCTGGCGTATAACGCCGTTGAATTTCGTTTAACCATGAAGAGCGAAGTGCTTTTCGCCTATCACGGCAATGTGCAGACGCAAAATGCCATGGTGTATACCCATTTGCTCGATCCTCAGTCGGGTCTCACAATGGCTCTGAGCTTGCCACAACCTTTCGAACATTACAGTGTGAGTTGGTATGAGTTGCTTATCTTGGGCATTGGCTTACTAGCTGTGGTTGCTTTGGTACGTTTCGGGCATATATGGTTTTCGCAGCAGTTGGATGGTATCGAAGAGCTTGCTCAGCGCAGTCGATTAATTTTACAAGGTAAGCATGAACAAGCGCTGGCAACCCCTGGTAATGGTAAGCCAAGGCTAATCAATAGAGCCTTAACCAAACTGCTTGAGGAATTGCAGGATGCCCATAAGGAACGAGGTCGTTTCGATAAGTTTATTCGCTCCAATACCTTTTTAGATGCGCAAACCCGTATTGGTAATCGGCTGTTTTTAAATAACCGTCTCGATGCCATGAGCCATGACCAAGGTATGGTCGCTCATGGGGTGATTTATCTGTTAGAAATGGATGATCTCGATTTGATACAGCAGGCAAAGGGTGAAGCTGCTGTTAAAGAGTTACTCCATGCGACGGTCAATAGTATTAACTCTATCTTGCAAACCTTGCCGAACAGTATTTTTGCGCGGCGTAGCCACAATCAATTTGCGATAGTTGTGCCCCATGTTTCTTTGATTGAGGCAGATCAGCTCGCCAGTAAGTTACTTAAAGTCTGCTTGAGTCAAACCTTGCCCGATGATGTGGACAATAGAGATAACTTTTACCACTTGGGCTGTGCTTATTTTACCGCCGGGGATAATGTTAATCAGCTGCTTGATGAGGCCGATATGGCGTTACGTGCTGCTCAATTACAAGGTAATAGTAATTGGTTTATGTACGATAAGGGCGCGATTGATGAGGAGTTTGCCAAAGGTTCAGTGCGTTGGCGCAGCTTCTTAGAGAATGCCTTAGTTCAGCGGCGTTTTTATCCCTTTAGTCAGCCCATTATGGATTTAGATGGGAGAGAGCACCATAAAGAGATCTTTACCCGGGCGCGGGATAATCAAGGGACATTAGTGCGGGCGACGTTGTTTATCCCCATGGCAAACAAATGTGGTTTGATGCCACAAATTGAACGGCAGATGATTGAGCGTGTATTGGGGTTGCTCGGCCAAGAGCAGCATAAAGATCAAATCTATAGTGTGAATCTTAGCTTAGATAGTTTGATGAGCCGGGCCTTTACCCAGTGGCTTAAAACGACCTTACTTGAGCATCGCCATCTGACACCTCAACTGATTTTTGAGGTGTCAGAGGATATAGTGATCCAGCATCAAGACAAGCTTCAGCCTAAACTCGATATGATCCGTAAGATGGGAGCTCGTCTGTGTGTCGACCATGTTGGACAACAGGTTGTTGGCACTTACTATATCCGAGAGTGCCATTTCGACATGATTAAACTGCACCGTTCTATCGTACGTCATATTCATTTACGCCCTGAAAATCAATTGTTTATTCGTAGTTTAATCGGTGGTTTGTACCGTACTGAAGTGCAAGTGTGTGCGGAGGGGGTTGAAGTGTTTGAAGAATGGCAAACTTTGCAAATTCTCGGGGTGGGGATGGCCCAGGGCATGTATTTTAGCGATCCAGCAGAGGTGTTATAAGTCGTATTGTTTTCCCCGAGTGATGTGATCCTCGTGGAAGAATAGGGCTGGGTTGTTGAATTTCTCTATAAAATTCACAGATTAGCGGATAAACTAGCCTGTGCCAAAATTATGACGCTGGATATGACGAATTTCGCATTCTAAATGCTGTGAGCTTATCTCCGTCTGGTGTTGTAGAAATAGCGCAATTCGCTGGCTTATCACTCAAGCTTAACTTTATCGGAAGACAGGCATTTTTATGGATAAAGGACTTTTTGCTCGGTTGGCCTTTTGGCGAGCCAAACAGACGGGGGTTGCACTGGGGGTGTATGTCTGTGCTGATAAGCTGTGGGTCTATGCACCTGCCACCGAACGTCAGCATGAGCAGTGGGTTTCTTTTGAATTACAACAAGATCAATGGCAAAGTGTCTTTGCTGAACTTGCCAGCACTTTCCCCCATGCCGCTTTACAGATCACTCTTAGTAGTGGTCGCTATCAATTGCTCGTCGCCGATAAACCGAATGTCGATAGTGAAGAATTATCTCAAGCTTTGATTTGGTCTATAAAAGATATGGTCAATATTCCTGTGCCGCAAATTCACTTGGATTATTTTGAGCCCCCTTTGCCAAGCAATAAACTCAATGTTGTTGTGGTCGATAAAGACAAATTGATCAATATGGTTCAAGCCATCAGTGAGCAAGGCTTGACTATTTTAGGGATTAGCATCGAAGAACTCGCGATGACCAACCTGTTTATGGATGATAATCAGGCAAGATTGGTCGTTAGCCATCATTCTGGGCAGGAGTTGTTACTGACGGTGGTAAAACAGGGGCTGTTATATATGCAGCGCCGTGTACGCGGTTTTAGCCAATTAGATAAGGCTGAAGTGGATGAACTAAACTATGGATTGGCAGATAACTTAAGCCTAGAAATTCAAAGATCTATGGATTATTTTGAGAGTCAACTGCGCCAGCCTCCTGTTAACTCCATTGAGTTATTTGCCGACGGTGCGATCGATGCCTTAGCGAAGTTGGTGTCAGCCAACTTTAATCAAGCTGTAAACGTGGTTAATAAGACCTCCGTTGGCGCGAAAATGGCGGGATTGGCCTTTAGTGAGCTTTCACGAGGTGACGAGTGATAAAATCGAGAGTCAACCTATATTCTGCCGCCCTATTGCCGCCAAAGCAGAGCTTAACCTTCGCTAAATTAATCAGTTATACCGTAGGCTTGTTAGTTGTCTGCGGTGCAGTTGCCGGTTTTAGCTATTGGACATTAAATGAGTCTGTGCAGGCGCTAAGCCAAGCGTCAGCGCAAAAACAGCAATTTGACCAGCAAAAGGCGGAGTTTGAAGCACAAATCGCCGCCCGTAAACCCGATCCTGAGTTAGTTGCGCGCGTCGAGTTAGAGTCACAGCAGCTCGAGCTAAAGCAATTATTAATGAATGAGCTGGCACTGCGTTCCTCCCTCACCAGCCGAGGTTTTGCACCTGTATTGAAGGATTTGGCTATGGTGGCCGATGCGAGTGTTTGGCTTAACCATATTGTGATTAACGAGCAGCACTTTATGTTTGAAGGATTTGCTGATCATCCACAGAGTATCCCGCTTTGGGTGAGTAAGCTAAAAGCGACCCAGACCTTAAAAGGGCAGGCTTTTTCGTCTATGACTATGGATCGCGGTGAGGATAAACCGCTGGCTTTCACGCTGACGAGTGAGACCCCAGAGGAGCAGGCGCGATGAAAGCCCAATTTGAACAATTAGCGCAAAAGTTTGATGCTCTCAGCCAACGCGAGCGTGGGCTAATCGCCATTGCCTTGTTAGCACTGATCGCTATGTTGGCTTATATGCCTATTGAGTCGCTTTGGAAACAACAGTATTCGACGGCGCAGCAGTTAAAGGTCATAGAGCAAGAAAATCAGGTTTCGGTGCAACAGATTGATTTATACCAGCAGCGATTAGCGCTAGATCCCAATCAGGACTATCGCCAGCGTTTAACCTTGCTACAGCAACAAAATCAACAGCTTGATACTCAGCTTAACGAGCAGATGGTCGATATGGTGCCCGCCGATTATATGCCTGAACTATTGGGTAATCTGCTTGGGCAGGTTCAGGGAATTACCTTACTGAAGTTTACCTCTGTAGCGCCCGTACCACTGCTTGCGGTGGGTGAAGAGAAAAAGTTGAATTTGTATAGCCATGGGATCCGCATGAGCTTAGAAGGTGATTATTTCTCGGTATTGCGTTTTGTTGAAGCAGTAGAAGCCATGCCCGACAAACTTTACTGGAAACGCCTCGACTATAAAGTGGCTGATTACCCCAAAGGGAAAATCGATATCGAGCTTTATACTTTGAGTATTAATAAGGACTTTATCAGTGTTGCTCAATAAGCCTTATATTTTCATCGCATTACTGGTGATTTCGGCACAAGTGTCGGCTGAAAACTTACGGGACCCTACTTTGCCCGGTAAAGGCTATTCGGCTGTAGGCGCTGCGAGTCAAAATCAGCATCAAGCCTTAGTGCTCAACAGTATTGTCAGCTCAGGCAACACGGCTTACGCCGTGATTAATAATAAAATTGTGTCCGTAGGTGATAGCATCCAAGGGGTCAAAGTCGTGCGTATTACCCCCTCGTCAGTATCACTTTCTGACGGACGGAAATTAGCATTATTTCAAGCAATAACAGAGAGATAGGGAATAAGACTCAGATGACCGCCATTAAATACTTCACACCTTTACTCTCACTTTGCCTTATGGCTTGCCAAACTACAGATAGACCGCAGCCGATGGCATCAAAAGAGGCTCTTTCTGCGTCGATGCAGGCCGCGAAGCAGTCAACGCCACCTCCGCCAGCCGTTATGCCAGACGCGGTGCAGCGTGAACTGAATACTAATACCTTAATGGGCAGTTTAGCTGCGCCCATGGAAACCGAACGTCGTATCGATGTTTCTGCCCATGATGTCGATGCGAGGGTATTTTTCCCTAGCCTCGTTCAGGGCACCCCCTTTAGTGTGGCGGTGCATCCCGATGTGCAGGGCACGATTTCATTGTCGCTAAAAGGCGTGACATTGAGCGAAGCCATTCAAGTGGTTGAAGATATTTATGGCTATGAAGTCAGCCGTGAAGGACGTATTTTGCGAGTATTCCCTGCGGGGATGCGAACTGAGACTTTCCCATTAAATTACTTATACATGGAGCGCGATGGTCTATCGCTGACCTCTGTGAGTTCGGGCCGGATCTCCGACAATAACAACTCGAATAACAATAACTCCAATAATAATAATTCGAACAACGGCAATTTTGGCAATAACAGCAACAATAATAATTCGAACAACGGTAATTACGGCAACAATAACAGCAGTGATAGCACCAACGGCACCTTTATTCGCTCGCGCACTAAGACCGATTTTTGGGGCGAATTGAAAGAAACCTTGAGCGCCATTATTGGTGACACTGGCGGTGGTCGTCAGGTGGTGGTGACGCCACAGGCGGGATTAGTGACGATTCGTGCTTATCCTAATGAGCTGCGCCAAGTACGTGCCTTTTTAAATTCCGCCGAAAGTCATTTGCAACGCCAAGTGATCCTCGAAGCGAAAATCCTTGAAGTCACTTTGTCTGATGGTTATCAGCAAGGTATTCAATGGGATAACGTATTGGGTCACGTAGGTAATACCAATATCAATTTTGGCACCTCTGCGGGCGCAGGCTTGAGCGATAAAATTACCGCTTCCCTCGGTGGCGTGACGTCCTTAAGCATTAAAGGCTCGGATTTCAATACCATGATTAGCCTGCTCGACACCCAAGGCGATGTGGATGTGTTGTCCAGCCCAAGGGTGACGGCATCGAACAACCAAAAGGCGGTGATTAAAGTCGGTACCGACGAGTACTTCGTCACCGACGTGTCATCGACCACAGTAGCGGGCACTACGCCTGTGACCACGCCTCAGGTAGAGTTAACGCCGTTCTTCTCGGGCATCGCATTGGATGTGACGCCACAAATCGACAAAGACGGTAATGTGTTACTGCATGTGCATCCTTCGGTTATCGATGTTAAAGAGCAAACCAAGGATATTAAGGTCAGCAGCGAATCCTTAGAACTGCCGCTGGCACAGAGCGAGATCCGCGAATCCGATACCGTTATCCGCGCGGCCTCTGGCGACGTGGTGGTGATCGGTGGTTTGATGAAGAGCGAAAATACCGAAGTGGTTTCTCAGGTGCCGCTGCTCGGTGATATTCCGCTCGTCGGCGAATTGTTTAAAAACCGCAGCAAGCAGAAGAAGAAAACCGAGTTGATTATCATGTTAAAGCCGACCGTAGTAGGCAATGATACTTGGAAAAACGAGTTAGAGCGTTCTAAGACCTTACTCGACCGTTGGTATCCAGAAAATAAGTAAGCTTTCATGTATTTGAAGCACTTTGGACTCAGCCAAACGCCATTTTCGTTAACACCTAATACCGGATTTTTTTTCGGGTTATCCCCGCACGTAGAGGCGCTGCAAGTATTGCAGACCGCCCTACAAACCGGGGAAGGTTTTATCAAAGTCACCGGCGAAGTGGGCACGGGCAAAACCTTAATCTGCCGTAAGTTGATTAATGAGCTGCCGCAGGGCTTCCATTGTGCGTATCTTCCTAATCCTTATCTCACCCCCGCCGAGCTGCGCTGGGCGGTGGCTAATGAGCTTGGGTTAAAGTACACCAGCGAAATCGATCAGCAGCAACTCACCGGACTTATCCAGCAACAATTACTCGCCCTGAGCGCCCATGGTCACGCCATTGTATTAGTGCTGGACGAAGCGCAGGCTTTACCCGATGAGAGCCTCGAAGCGCTGCGACTGTTTACCAATCTTGAAACCGAGAGCCGTAAGTTGTTGCAAGTGGTGCTCTTTGGTCAGCCCGAGTTGGATGAGCGATTAAAGCGTCAAGCCTTTAGACAATTACGGCAGCGCATTACCTTTAGCTACAGTCTGCGGCCGCTAACCTGGGATGAAACCGATGCCTACATTCGTTATCGCTTAGCGGTGGCAGGCTATGCGGGACTGGCGTTATTCAGCCCTAAACTGACCCGTAAAATTGCCGAGGCATCACGTGGTATTCCAAGATTAATCAACATATTAGCCCATAAGGCCCTGATGCTCAGTTTTGGCGAAGGCGCAACGCAAGTGCGTATGGCCCACATCAAGGGCGCGATACAAGATACCGAAGATGCCAGTCGCGGCTTACAAAGGTGGCCAGCGTATATGGCGATCGCACTGATAGCATGTGCCGCGGCAATTGTGGCATTACTGCTCTCTGGCGTTAACCTGCAACAGTTGTGGGGAGGCGCCGCATGAGTGTGATCAACAAGATGCTGCAGGATCTCGATAAGCGCCAGCAGGGGCATTCCCTCAGTAATGTCGCAGTGCATCAGGCGCAGTATTTAGGGCGCCCCAATCCATCGCGCAAATGGTTAGTCATCAGTTTAGTGTCGCTGCTGGTGGGCGGCTTATCGGTATATGCTTTTCAGGCGAGTTACGGTGTAAAGAGCGTCGCGGATGACAGTGTAAATCCTGTAGCGAGTGCGCAAACTCAGCCGGATAATGCCAGCCCACAGACTGATACGAGTCCTCTGGAAACAGAAACGATTACACCAAATCAGCCAACAGCAGAGATGGCGCAAGTGCGTCCGTCGTCGACAGAGGCTCCTGCAAAGAATATATCTGCGTCAGCAGAATCTGCCCCAAGTGTGGCTCAATCTCCCCGTGTAAATACGGCGCCCGTGGAGCCAAGTAGTGAACCGACAACCGAATCAGTTGCGGCAAACACCTCAAGCGATACGCCTAGCAAGACGGGATTAACCCAAGAGTCGGTGCAGGTCCAAAGTGAGTCACAACTGGTTACTGCTAAAACAAATCAAGTAGACGTTACCGCAAGCCAGAGCGAAGTAAAAACAACTCAAACAGAGGGCAAGGCGAGTGAGCCAGTCGTGCCTGCTGCGACTCAATCTTCGAGCAAAGCTTCGGTTCAAGCTTCAAGCCAAGCTCAATCAACTGGGCAAATGGCGATTCGAGAAGTGAAGTTGTCCCCAAGCCAACTCGCGCAAAAGCAGTTAGTGTTGGCGGCAGATGCTGAAAAGCAGGGGCAGTTGGTTAAGGCGATGGATTACTACGCTAAGGCACTCAAGCTTGACCCGAGCTTGCACGAGTCGCGCAAACAACTGGCGGCGCTGCACTATGGTCAAGGGGAGCTGACTCAAGCGGCCGAAGTGTTAGCGCAGGGAATATTACTTTATCCGCAAGAGTTTGAATTTGCTTTGCTATTGGCAAGGGTGCAACATGCTATGGGCGAGACAGATCTGGCTCTTACTAGCCTTGCTCAAATTCCCGATAGCTATCCTTTAGCTCGACAAAAGTGGTTAGCGCAAACGGATTTGGCTCAAAAACAAGGGCAATATTCGTTAGTTGAACAGGCTTACCGTAAGTTATTACAGCAGGAGCCGCAGCAGGGGAAATGGTGGATGGGATTAGCCTATGCCCTCGATTCTCAGCAGCAATTCGGCCCCGCCAGTCAGGCCTATCGCACCGCCTTAAGTTATTCAGGCCTGTCGAGCCAAGCCACGGCTTTTATTGAACAACGTTTACAACAACTAGGAGATAGCCAATGAAACCCAGATTAAAGATGCGTTTGGGCGATCTGTTAGTTCAAGAATCGATTATTACCGAAGAGCAGTTACAGCAAGCCTTGGGTGAGCAGCGCAAGACAGGGCATAAGCTCGGCCGCACCCTGATTGAACTGCGCTCCATTACCGAAACCCAACTGCTGCAATTTTTGTCGCAGCAGCTCAATTTGCCACTGCTAGATATCAGCAAACGCCCCATCCCTGCCGAAGTGGTGAGCCTTATCCCCGAGGTGCAAGCACGGCGTTTCCGCGCTCTTGCGGTGGAAGATAGGGGTGATACGGTATTAGTGGCCATGAGCGATCCGGCGGATTTGCAGGCGCTCGACCATTTAGAAATTTTAATCGCACCGAAAAAGCTCAGTGTTGCGGTCGCGCCCGAGCAGCAATTACTGCAAGCCTTCGATAACCTGTATCGTCGCACCGACCAAATCGCGCAAATCGCCGGTAAGCTCGAAGAGGAATATGCCGCAGATCAAATGTTTGATCTGGCGAGCCTGACCTCGAGCGATAGCGATAATGAAACTACCGTCGTTAAGCTGCTGCAGTCGATTTTTGAAGACGCGGTGCAAATGCGTGCCTCGGATATTCATATTGAGCCTGGCGAAAAAGCGCTGCGGATCCGCCAACGTATCGACGGCCAGTTACACGAGACCATTCTAAACGAAGTCAACATTGCTTCGGCCTTAGTTTTGCGCCTTAAGCTTATGGCTGGGCTGGATATTTCTGAAAAACGTCTGCCGCAAGATGGGCGTTTCCATATGGAAATTAAGGGCCACAAGATTGACGTGCGTATGTCGACCATGCCGATCTACCACGGCGAATCTGTGGTGATGCGTCTACTCGACCAATCTGCAGGCTTGTTGACCTTAAATGAGACGGGGATGCCGCCGCATATTTTGGCGCGTATCCGTAAGCAGATTAAACGCCCCCACGGCATGTTGCTGGTGACAGGACCTACGGGTAGCGGTAAAACCACTACCTTGTATGGCATCTTAAGTGAGCTGAATACTGCGGATCGCAAAATCATCACGGTAGAAGATCCGGTCGAATATCAATTGCCAAGGATTAACCAAGTTCAAGTTAACCATAAGATTGGGCTCGATTTTTCGAACGTGCTGCGCACTACTTTGCGTCAAGACCCGGACATTATCATGGTCGGTGAGATGCGTGACCAAGAAACCGTGGAGATTGGTCTTAGGGGCGCACTTACGGGTCACTTTGTGTTATCCACATTGCACACTAACGATGCGGTGACCAGCGCGCTACGTTTGCTCGATATGGGCGCTGCTAGTTACTTAGTGGCGAGTGCGTTAAGGGTGATTATTGCCCAGCGCTTAGTGCGCCGCGTGTGCCATAACTGTGGGGTGGAATATCAGCCTACGGCGCAGGAAAAAGCCTGGCTGAATAGTGTGAGTCGTCAGGATTTTTCATCGGCCAAGTTCCGCATTGGCACTGGCTGCCAAAGCTGTAACGGCAGTGGTTATCGCGGCCGTATCGGTATTTTTGAGATCCTCGAGTTGGATGAAAAGATGATCGATGCGATGCGTACCGGTAATCCACAGGATTTTGCCCGTGCAGCCCTGCAAAGCCCGAATTTTACTCCGCTTGCCGAGTCAGCACTGCAATATTTGAGCGAGGGCATGACGACCATTGAAGAGGTGGCTAAGCTAGTTGAGGATGTGAGTGAATCGCAGGTGCCACTCTCACGGGATATTATCAGTCAGCAAGGCGTTGAGGCGTAATTATGCCGGTTTATCAATACCGTGGACGCAGTGGACAAGGTCAGGCCGTAACAGGTCAGCTCGATGCTGCCTCCGAGGGGGCGGCGGCCGATATGCTGTTAGCGCGCGGCATTATTCCCTTGGAGGTTAAAGCGGCAAAGGTGACTAAGTCATTTTCACTGACACAGCTCTTTGGCAGTAAAGTCGGTTTAGATGAATTGCAAATTTTTACCCGGCAAATGTATTCCCTTACGCGTTCGGGGATCCCGATTTTGCGGGCTATTGCCGGTTTATCTGAAACCGCGCATTCCCAACGTATGAAGGATGCGTTGAATGATATTTCAGAGCAGTTAACGGCGGGGCGCCCGTTGTCATCGGCCATGAATCAACATCCAGATGTATTTGATTCTCTGTTTGTTTCTATGGTTCATGTGGGCGAAAACACCGGTAAGTTAGAGGATGCTTTTATTCAGCTCTCGGGTTATATCGAGCGTGAGCAGGAAACCCGCCGCCGGATTAAGGCTGCGATGCGTTATCCCATATTTGTATTGATTGCCATCGCGCTAGCCATGGTGATTTTAAACATCATGGTGATCCCCAAATTTGCCGAGATGTTTGCTCGCTTTGGTGCCGACCTGCCTTGGGCGACTAAGGTGTTAATCGGTACATCAAATCTGTTTGTCAACTACTGGCCCCTGATGCTGGTAATACTGCTCGGGACCATTATTGGCATCCGCTACTGGCATCATACGGAAAAAGGCGAGAAACAGTGGGATCAGTGGAAGTTACACATTCCCGCCGTGGGTTCGATTATTGAGCGCTCGACCCTCTCCCGTTATTGCCGCAGTTTTTCGATGATGTTGAGCGCGGGAGTGCCGATGACGCAGGCACTCAGTCTAGTGGCCGATGCGGTGGATAATGCCTATATGCACGACAAAATTGTCGGGATGCGCCGTGGCATAGAGTCAGGCGAATCTATGCTGAGGGTGTCTAACCAGAGCAAATTGTTTACGCCACTGGTGTTGCAAATGGTCGCCGTCGGTGAAGAAACCGGACAAATTGACCAACTATTAAACGATGCCGCCGATTTTTACGAAGGTGAGGTCGACTACGATCTTAAAAATCTTACGGCTAAGTTAGAGCCGATTTTGATCGGGATCGTAGCTGTGATTGTATTGATTTTAGCGCTGGGTATTTACCTGCCCATGTGGGACATGCTCAACGTGGTTAAAGGCGGGAAGTAATGCCGAGTCGAGAATTTAACTCATTTAGGATCAAATAGATGCAGAGCCAGCAGAAGGCTGAAAGCGATCTATTACGTGTGTATGGTCGGCTCGTTAGCTTGACCTTGATCTTGGCTATTCTCGCGGTAATTGGCGTTAAATATTTTGCCTCTATGCCACAACTTGCTGCCCGCAGTGTGGAGCTCGAACATACGCGCTTCTTAAATGTGTTGGCTATGGTGCGCTCCCAGTGGCTATCCCTTGGCAAACCACAACAAATGCGACTAGATTGGGAAGTGTTT
Source organism: Shewanella sp. Sh95 (assembly GCF_001308045.1). NCBI lineage: Bacteria > Pseudomonadati > Pseudomonadota > Gammaproteobacteria > Alteromonadales > Shewanellaceae > Shewanella > Shewanella sp. Sh95. The sequence continues at coordinate 39,025 of NZ_LGYY01000186.1, read as the reverse complement.
AACGAGCAAAGTACAAATAGCGAGCAAACGTTTGTGGTGATGGGCGTACAGGGCTGGCCGCAGCCTAGCCAATTTGATGACCAAGGTTGCCAAGCACTCTGGCAGCAATTAATGGGTCAGGAGCCGGGGAGCGAATCCCTTACAGGCTCGTATTTTGCTAAGGATAATAGCTGCCGTTTTCGGTCACAAAATGGCGATAGTATCGGCTATCAACTAAATTCTGGCAGGGTCATTTTTTTGACGTCTTCCTAAAATATTGTTAAGTAACGGGCTTTTTTAAACTGATTTAGCTGTTAGAATGGACTTTCATCAAGATAGGGAGAGACTAATGAAAACTAAGCAAAATGGTTTTTCATTGATTGAACTGGTCATAGTGATCGTAATTTTGGGGTTGCTTGCGGCAACAGCTATCCCACGTTTTTTAAACGTCACCGATGATGCTGAAGATGCTAGTGTGGACGGTGTGGCCGGTGGTTTATCCACAGCCGTAAGTTTTGTGCGTTCACAATGGGAAGTCGATGGTCGCCAAAATAGCAGTGTGATCTTAGATGGTACTTCAGTATCTTTAGACCCACGTTTTGGTTATCCAACGGGTACCTCTGGTACCGATGCAACGGCGATGACGGATGCGAGCTGTCAGCAGGTATTCAATACGGTATTACAAAGTGCGCCACGTAATGTGCTCTATTCGCAAGATGCGCGAAATCAACGTTATACAGTACGTGTAATTGATGGTGCGGGTGGCAGTACTAATTCAATTGCGGGTACAGCCGTGAGTGGTTTGGATTTATGTGTTTATCATCAAGTAGCCTCACTGGTGTTAAACCAAAATACAGGTGTGCCAACTCCGGCACCAGATTTATCAACCACTGGCGCTAAAGGCGTGGTTTATAATCCGGGTACAGGCAAAGTATTAAGTTTCACTCAAACACCATTTACGCCTTAATTATTCAGGCGTGAATTTTACGTATTTAGAATTGTTATTAAATAGGTAGTTAATGATGAAAAGACAACAAGGTTTTACCTTAATTGAGTTAGTCGTAGTTATTATTATTTTAGGTATTCTTGCTGTCACAGCAGCACCTAAGTTTATTAATCTTCAATCAGATGCGCGTAAATCGACAGTTGAGGGTGTGAAAGCTGCTTTACAAGGGGCTAATACTTTGATTTATTCAAAGGCTGCTCTTGCAGGTAAAGAAAAAGCCGCTGCTCAGACTGTAACTATTGCAACTGGCGTTGATGTTACGACTGATTATGGATACCTCAACAGTGCTACTAGTTCTGCTGTTGTGAAAACTAACCTAGAAAATGCTTTGGATATGAAGTTTGATGCCTTAGCAACTGATACGGTTGGTGCAGTGAATGACTTTGGTGTTGTGTATAAAAGTGCGACATCTTTCATTATTGTTCCTAAGGGAAAGAAAGACACTGAAGATTGCCGTTTGGAATATACACCTGCAACGAATACTCAATTACCTGTTTATAAGGTTGTAGCTACAGCGTGTTAACGGAGTTTTAAAGAATGAAAAAGCAAAGTGGTTTTACATTAATCGAATTAGTGGTTGTAATTATTATTTTAGGTATTTTAGCTGTTACTGCAGCACCTAAGTTTATTAATTTGCAAGGTGATGCGCGAGTGTCTGCGCTGAATGGTCTGAAGGCTTCGATCCAAGGAGCGAATACTTTAGTCTATTCAAAAGCAGCGCTTGCAGGTTTAGAGAAAGGAACAAACCAATCTGTTGTTTTAAGCGGAGATGCTACAGCTACGCCTAGTACTGCTGTATTAGTTACTACCGACTATGGTTATATGAGAGCTTCTCTAAATAACTTTAAAAATTCATTGGATATTACTATCAGCGAAGGTACAACACCGACTGGTGCTACAACTGATTGGGTCGTAGATACTACAACTACATCAGGTAAAGCTAAGTTCTGGCAGGCAGGTGCGCCAGCAACGTGTTTTATTGAATATACACCTGCTACAGCAACAGCAGCTCCAACATTTACTGCAACACCAGCAGCTTCGGCTTGTTAATTTTAGTTATACGTAAAGGCCTGCCTAGCAGGCCTTTTTTTTAGGCCAACAATCTATTAGTTTATTGGTTATAATAAATTGAATTTGCTCATTATTTCTTTTGTTTAGGCGAAATATTTGCCTTACGAATCAAGTTGGCAGAAACTGAACCTAGAACCTAGAACCTAGAACCTAGAACCTAGAACCTAGAACCTAGAACCTAGAACCTAGAACCTAGAACCTAGAACCTAGAACCTAGAACCTAGAACCTAGAACCTAGAACCTAGAACCTAGAACCTAACATCACGGCAAAGCGGACAATGCGAAGATTTTCCAGCGGCAGACAGTTTGGGTTTACCTTAGTCGAACTTGTGACCACTATTATCCTGATTGGGATTTTGTCGGTGACGGTATTGCCGCGCTTATTTAGCCAGTCATCCTACAGCGCCTTTAGCCTGCGCAATGAATTTATGGCCGAGCTGCGCCAAGTTCAGCAAAAAGCCTTGAATAATACCGATAGATGTTACCGCGTAGTCGTTTCAGCGACAGGCTATCAAGTGAGTCAGTTTGCCAGTCGCGATAGCACTGGTTGTACGGGCACGCCTTTATCTCCTAACCCTTTATCCAGCCAAGCTTTTCAAGGTGGTGCGCAGTTAGTGCTTATCAGCAACAATGCCAAGAGCTTTTATCTTGATTTTGATATCAATGGTCGAGCGTCGCTTGCTTGTAATGGGCCGTGTATCAATGTGATTGCCAATGACACTGTGGCGATTAATATCTCCAGCGAGGGCTATATTTATGCGAATTAATCCTCGATTGCTGGAGAGCAGAATAATAACGCCATTCTTAAAATCCAAACCACAACAAGGATTTACTTTAATCGAATTAGTGGTCGGCATGTTAGTCATTGCCATCGCTATTGTGATGCTCAGTAGCATGTTATTTCCGCAGGCGGATCGCGCGGCCAAGACTTTACACCGAGTAAAAAGTGCCGAACTTGCTCATTCGGTAATGAATGAGATTTGGGGCAAACGTTATGATCAAAATACCAATGCCAATGGCGGAGTGCCGGCTTGCGGGAGTCCATTAGGCAGTAGTTGCTCGGCCAACTTGGGGCCCGAAGCGGGAGAGGGACGCAACGATTTTAACGATGTGGATGACTATCACGGCTTAACTCAAAACGCCACTATGCTCAATTCCAGCCAAACTTATGCAGAGGTGTATCCGAACTATCAATTAAGTGTCTCTGTCGCCTATGGTTCTGCACCCAATACCAAGTTAGTGACCATTAATGTGACTACCCCAGATAACGAAGTGATCACTTACAATCTGGTGAGGAGCAATTACTAATGGGCGCTTTATCCGCAAAGCGCATAGCGCGCTCCTCACGGGGTTTTACCTTGGTCGAAATGGTCACTGTGATCCTTATCTTAGGCATTCTGGTGGTGGGTGTAAGTAGCTTTATTATTTTCGGCACGCGGATTTTTGTGGAGTCAAGCTCGGTCGATCAAGTGCTAAGCCAGAGTCGTTTCGCCATCGAGCGTATGACTCGCGAGCTGCGCAGCGCCGTGCCTAACAGTGTGCGGCTCAATGGTAATAGCTTAACCTATCAGTGCGTTGAATTCGTCCCTATTGAGGCGAGTACTACTTATTTGTCGATGCCAATTGCGCCGAGTGCTGCCACCCTCACAGGAACTGTGATTTTAGATAATCTGAACAGTAAGATCGCGACGAACCAATATGCATGGATTTATCCCTTAACCGATAGCGATGTGTATAACAGCGCGAGACAAAAACGCGCGCAGATAAACAGCATTAGCAGCGCCGCAAACCAAGTGACTTTAACCTTTACTGCCAATGCGAGATTTGCCGAAGCCTCTCCGCGTCAACGGATCTATTTTGCTTCGGCACCTGTGAGTTATTGCTTTGAAAAAGCGTCATCGACTAATGAGTTAAGCTTAAAGCGTTATACTGGCTATGGTTTGAATGCCAGCCAGCCAACACCTGCGGATATGAGTTCGGGTGTGCTAATGGCACAGAATGTGGCTAATGTGTTGAGTAATAACGCCGATTTACCGCTGATCTTAACACCATCCAGTCTAGTCAATAATGCGATGGTGCATCTACAACCACGATTTAATGTCAACGGCGAGACATTTCAATATCGACATCAAGTGCAGGTGATTAATGTCCCTTAACTTAGTTAGCCTATCGCGCTCAAAGTATTGTCAGTCTTCGGCTCGGCGCCAAGATGGTAGCGCCTTAGTCATCGGTATTTTTGTCATTACCGTGATGTTTTTATTGGCCGCCGCCTTAATCAATATTGTTGAAGATGCAGATAGCGGATTAACCCAAGAGGTGTGGGGGACCCGTGCATTAGCCGCAGCAAACAGCGGTGCCGATGCCGCATTAGCGCAATTATTCCCATTAAACGCCCCCGCTAATGCGACGGCGACATGTACCAGTGTTGCAAACTCTTGGACGCCACCCAATGTGGTGGGGTTTCATGCCTGTAGCGTGAATTTAAGTTGTGCATCCTATTCCGTCGGTACTGTCACTCAGTTTCGGATTAATAGTAAAGCGGTGTGTGAGAGTGGGGATACCCGAGTGAGCCGCCAAGTAGAGGTAGAAGCCCGTGGCAACTAAGCTATCAAAAATGATATTTAACAAAATAATAGCCAAATTCCCATTAATTCTTTTGCCCATAATCATGGCATTCACATCCCATCTGGTGAAAGCTGATTGGACTACAACCTTTATAGAAGGTGTAAACAATTACAGTAGAAATGGTTCAATTACCTTCAATAGCTCTTATTTATATAATGCACCTGATAATGCGCTCATTTGGTATAGCTATTTACCAACATATAACTATATTCAAGGTGGATACAACCTTGATACTTTATGCTTGACGACTAATAACTCCTATCGTTGGTGCCGAGCAGGAAATTATATTGCCAGTTTACCTTCTAATCGTATTGATTTCTCTCAATGTTCGTCTTCAAGTGCTGTAAATGTCGGCCCTCCAACATGGAATAATACAAAAATTGATATCGTTGAAGGTGAATATAATCGTATTTTACTGGAGGGCGGTTCTGATAAGACAATTCGTTTTGTTAGTGAAGGTGGCATATATAAAATGAAGTCCCTTACAGCTACTTCGGGTCGGATCGAACTGGCTGCAGGGCAATATTGGATTGAAACTTTATCTATTAATGACGGTGTAACTCTGGTCTTTCCATCAACTGGTACTGTGTCATTTTTTATTAAGAATAACTATAGACATTACAACTTAAACACCATTGGCCAGGCTGAAAAATTTCTCATTTATAGCTATTCAAATTTCACTCTCAATGGAGGGGCATCTCTTAAATCCTATGTTGTTGCAGAAGGAAATGCGGTGCTAGACGGTAGTTCTTATTTGGAAGGAGCTATTACTGCAAGAAATATAAGTTTAGGTGGCAACAGTAGTATTAAATTTGATGATAATGCTGCAAAGATTGATGTTGTTCCAAATTGTAATCCTGCGCCCGTTTTAGAGTGCTTTAACGATAACTTCTCTCAGAGTGCCTTAAGTAACGACTGGGTAGTATCCCGTAGTAGTGGTACTTTTACCCCTGCTATTGTCAGTGGTCGTATGCGCTTAACCGAGGCAAAATCCAATCAATCCACGGCCTCGACCTATCAAAGATTATTCCCCGCGGCCAATAACTTAGTTGAGATCCAGTTTGATCACTATGCCTATGGCGGTAGTGGTGCCGACGGTATCGCGTTGGTGTTATCAGATGCGGCCATCACTCCCCAGCCTGGTGCCTTTGGTGGTCCCTTAGGTTATGGATTCAAGCCCGGTATTAGCGGATTTGCGGGGGGCTGGCTAGGTATCGGGATCGATGAGTTTGGCAACTTTTCCGGTGAAGGCGGGAGCATAAATCTTTCGGGACAACGGCGTCAGTCAGTTGCTGTTCGCGGTTCTGGTTCAGGCACATCCGGTTACCGTTATTTGCGTGGGACTTGTAATAATGGCACGACCAATACCAGTGGTAACTGTTTATCTCCCACGGTCGATGGCAACAATGTGTCACCAGCACATAGATATAAAATCACTATCGACTCGCAGGTATCCGGTCAGTCGATGGTGAAGATTGAACGTAATACGGGTTCGGGATTTGTCACCTTAATTCCCGCTTTTAATGCCATCGCGCAAACGGGACAAGCGGCAACACCGAGTGATTTCTTACTCTCGCTTACAGGGTCAACCGGTGGCTCGAATAACAACCATGAAATTGATAACGTTCAGATTTGTGCGTTGAAATCTAATCCTATTGGCGCGCAAATCGATCATTTTGAGTTTGACCATACGGGTCAGGGGTTAACCTGTAATCCCGAAACTGTGACAATTCGAGCCTGTGCAAACGCCAGTTGTAGCCAGCTTTTTACTGACCCTTTGACGGCGACCTTGCTACCTGAATCCTCCTCCGAAGGCGTATGGATTGGTGGTAATCAGGTGAGCTTTAGTGGGGGTACTACGCAATTACAATTACGGCGCAATACTGCTGGCATTGTGACTTTAGGTGTAAAAGGTTCGAGCCCGACAACCAAACCTTTAAGTAAAACCCTTTGCCGTATCGGAAATGGTGGCCTGAGTGAAAACAACTGTTCACTCACCTTTGCCGACAGTGGTTTTGTCTTCGATGTGCCTGATAAGCGTGCGAATCGCCCCGAGCAGGTAGTAGTTAAGGCTGTGAAAAAATCTGATGTGACTCAGCAGTGTGTTCCAAGCTTCCAAAGTCAGACTAAGACGCTGAATTTCTGGAGCAGTTATCAGACCCCAAGTGCGCCCATCTCGCCGAAAGCCGTCACGATCAACAATACGGCAATTAGTAGCTCGAGCGCCTCGCCAACGGCGCTGAGTCTGTTATTTGATACGAACGGACAAGCAAATATTTCGGTGAATTATCCCGATGCGGGTAAATTACAGCTCGATGCGCAATATATTGGTAGTGGTAATGAACAAGGTCTAGTCATGACAGGCTCCGATCAGTTTGTCAGTGTGCCGGCAGGATTATGTGTCAAACCCGTGGATGCCAGTGCCAGCTGCCCAAGTGCGGATATGAGCTGTAGTGCTTACCGTAAAGCGGGGCAGAATTTCGGTATGACACTACAAGCCATGGCATGGGAAAAAGATGGCGATACGGATTTTTGTTCGGGCAACTTATCGACACCTAACTTTAGCGACCAAGCCATGAAGCTTGTCAGTAAAGTTGTTGCGCCTAGTATCGCCAGTGGTGGCCATGATGGGGTGTTAGGCGTCACTTCCTATAGCCATACCGCGCAAACTAATAATCTCAACACCATCAGTAATCAAAGTATTAGCGAAGTTGGCGTATTTCAAATTACGGCGCAGGCGAGTCCTAATTATCTTGGCTCAGCCAGCAGTTTGAATATTCCGATTGGCTATTCAGCCAATATTGGTCGCTTTGTGCCCGATAGATTTTTAGTGGGAGACGTTTCTGTCTTACCTGCCTGTGGCAGTTTTAGTTATATGGATCAACCTTTTCCCATGTCAATGAGCATCAAAGCCTTGAATATCGGCGGCGCGGTGACACAAAACTATTTCCCACCATTTTCCCTTGCGACCGCGAAATTGGTCGGAGAAAACAATAACAATGGTGTCGATTTACAGAGTCGCTTAAGTGCCTTGCCTGTAAAGGTTGATAGTTGGAGTCAGGGTGTGGCGACGGTGGATGGCGCTTATCGAGCAACCTTTAGTCGAATAACGCCAAATCTTGCTGCCAATCTGTATCAGGATGGCCCGTTCGAACTGCTTGATATTGGCGTGCAATTGCTGGACAACGACCCAAGACCAAATGGGGTATACAGCTATGTGGCTTTACCGGATATGGATGCAGCAACCACGGGTAATTGCACTAACTGTAATGCCAAGAAAATCTCCACACAGATCCTGCGCCACGGCAGGGTGGTGATGGACAATACCTATGGCCCAGAGACTGAAATCCTTAAAATGCCGACAAGAGCTGAGTATTGGAATGGCACTAGTTGGGTAATAAATGGAAATGATAGCTGCACGATTGCCACCTATGGCCTAGGGTCGCAGGTGGATAATGCAGGCCTTGGCTACAACTTTGATCCCGATTTAGCCACGGGGCAGAGTATTACTCGCACTGGCGCATCTTCAGCATTTCAAGCGGGGCAATTTGATTTGCTGTGGCGAGCCCTCACCTCTAGTGGCAACTTATATCGCGGTCAAGTGACCGCGCCTTTAGATGTACCAACCTGGTTAGAATGGTATTGGAACTGGAATGGGGTCTCTCCAACTAGCTTAGCCGAACCCCGTGCGAGTGCATTTTTTGGGCGTTACCGAGGTCATGACAGAATCATCTACTGGCGAGAAGTTAATTAGTGGGGTAGATCGATTTTGCTGAATTGGAATTAGTCCGTAGTGATTTATCGTTATGCGATGCGTTTTGTCGCATGAACTCAAAGCATCATGCTGAGGCTAAAATGCAAGATACAGGTTTTACGCATGTTGCCAGCTTGTATTAAATGGGGTTTTGGGTTGTTTGATTTTTGTTCAATAAGGCGCGTTTATCGATTAAATAGTGTTTTTGAGTGGTCTATTTGAAAAAAAATCACTCCATTAGCGATTGTTAACCTCAACGGTCTTGTGGAATCAGGGTGGCATTGATAAAGTTAGCTGATTTTTCTTTTCTTCTGACTCCACAGAATACAGGCTAGTTACATGTTCAAGAAGCTGCGTGGCATTTTTTCTAATGATCTATCGATCGATTTGGGTACAGCTAACACCTTAATTTATGTTCGTGATGAAGGCATCGTCCTCAATGAGCCTTCAGTTGTTGCTATACGTGGCGAGCGTAACAGCTCTGGTCAGAAATCTGTAGCGGCTGTAGGTACAGAAGCTAAACAGATGTTAGGCCGTACTCCTGGCAATATTCAAGCAATCCGTCCAATGAAAGACGGTGTGATTGCAGACTTTTATGTGACAGAGAAAATGTTGCAGCACTTTATTAAGCAAGTGCATAACAACAGCTTTTTTCGCCCAAGCCCACGTGTTTTAGTCTGTGTTCCCGTTGGCGCAACGCAAGTTGAACGCCGTGCGATCCGCGAGTCAGCCATGGGCGCGGGTGCCCGTGAAGTGTATTTGATTGAAGAACCAATGGCTGCGGCTATCGGTGCAGGTTTACCTGTGTCTGAAGCCACAGGTTCAATGGTTGTTGATATCGGTGGTGGTACCACTGAAGTTGCCATTATCTCCTTGAATGGTGTGGTATATTCTTCTTCTGTGCGTATTGGCGGTGACAAGTTTGATGATGCCATCATCAATTATGTTCGCCGTAATTACGGTAGTTTGATTGGTGAAGCGACCGCTGAGCGTATCAAACACACTATCGGTACTGCTTATCCAGGTGATGAAGTATTAGAGATTGAAGTCCGTGGTCGTAATTTGGCCGAAGGTGTACCTCGTAGCTTTACGCTCAACAGCAACGAAATTTTAGAAGCGTTGCAAGAACCATTATCGGGCATTGTGAGTGCGGTTATGGTGGCACTAGAGCAATCACCACCAGAATTAGCTTCTGATATCTCTGAGCGCGGCATGGTGTTAACCGGTGGTGGCGCCTTATTGCGTGATTTAGACCGTTTATTGATGCAAGAAACGGGAATTCCAGTCATGGTGGCAGATGATCCATTGACCTGCGTAGCGCGCGGTGGTGGTAAAGCCCTTGAAATGATTGATATGCACGGCGGCGATCTGTTCTCCGAAGAAACCTAATCTAACTTCGGTATAGGGCGGCTAATCACCGCCTTAGCTTTCCTATGAAGCCAATTTTTGTTCGTGGTATTTCGAACCAGTTCCGTTTAACACTGGCAATTATCCTGTCGGTGATTTTGCTTGCGGCAAATCACCGCCTTGAGCCTGCCCGTGAATCCCTTTCATCCGCTTTAAGCCCTATTCAATACCTCGCGAGTGTCCCCAGTGCGATCCTCGATTGGTCTTCTGAGAGTTTTGCGACCCGCAATATGTTGGCATTGCAAAATAAAGAGCTGTTAAGGCAACAATTATTAATGAGTGAACGCTTACAGCGTTTCGAGCATTTACGTCAGGAAAACGAACGTTTACGCGCCTTGCTAGGTTCGCCTGCCTATCAGGATTCTCTCAAGATGGTTGCAGAGGTCATGGAGGTTGCCAGCGATCCTTCCCATCATTATGTGGTTTTAAACCGAGGTTCCCGCAGTGGCGTCTTTGTTGGTCAGCCTGTTGTGGATGCGCAAGGTGTGGTGGGGCAAGTTGTGCAGGTCAGTGAGATGACTAGCCGAGTGTTACTACTGTCTGATGTGTCCCATGGTTTACCCGTACGGATTACCCGTAATGATGTGCGCCTTGTCGCCAACGGGACGGGGGAACTTGATGAAATTGAGTTACGCCATGTTGCCAAGAGTACCGATATTCGTGTGGGCGACCTGCTGGTCACTTCTGGCTTAGGTAACCGCTTCCCTGAAGGGTATCCGGTTGCGCGGGTAGTGGAAGTCTTTACCGAAGATGGCCAAAGTTATGCGCGAGTCACGGCTCAGCCTCTGGCGGCACTCGACCGTATTCGTTATCTCCTGTTAATTTGGCCATCGCCAGATTCGGGTGTGACACTGCCTAATCAAGTGCCAGTACCAGCCGCAGATCATCCTGCACAAGACGTTAAGCCTGATACCAGTAATGGAACGCCAACGACTCAAGGCGGTACTCAGGGCACAAATGTCAATGTGGTACCCAGTAATCCCAATGCAGCATCCAGTAACGCGAATGGGGCATCTAACGCTGCTACTACCCAACCGCCAGCAGAGGTGCACTAATGAGTTTACAAGCTGCTAATGGACGCATCGCGGTTTGGCTAACCCTATTTGTTGGGCTCTTAAGCCAAATTATGCCACTGCCAGTAATTGTTGAGGCCTGGCGTCCTGATTGGTTACTGATGATTTTGATCTATTGGTCCATTGCATTGCCCCACAGATATAACATTCTGACGGCTTGGGTTATGGGCTTAGCCCTCGATATTCTCTTGGGCGCGACTTTAGGTGTTCGCTCTTTGGCAATGTCGCTGGTGATTTATATTGCTATTTTACATTGTCAGCGTTTACGTAACTTCCCGAAATGGCAACAGTCGCTGGTCATAATGCTGTTAATTGCTATCTATCACCTCATTGTTTATTGGGTTGAGTTTGTGATGGATGGCGCAATATTCCACTCTGAACTGTTTTTGCCTGCACTATCGGGCCTCGTTTTTTGGCCTTGGATTTTTTGGATTTTACGTCGCATTCGACGTCATTATAAGGTTCGTTAGTTGTGAATTTAGTTTTAGCCTCGACATCGCCGCGCCGGAAAGAATTACTGACTCATATTGGATTCGGACGGGCTGATTTTACGTTTGCGCAAGTAGCACCAGATATTGACGAAACTCCGAAGACAGGAGAGTTACCACGGGATTATGTTCAGCGCCTTGCGGCTGAAAAGGCCCAGGCTGGGCTTGCATTATGCTCAGGTATGTCACAGCCTGCTGTATTAGGTTCTGATACTATCGTGGTGCTTGAAAATGAAATATTAGGTAAGCCAGTTGATGAGGCCGATGCCAAGCGGGTACTGCGTGCGCTTTCTGGCAAGGTGCACACAGTAATGACTGCCGTCGCCTTAGCAAGTGTCAATCATACCGCAGTGCGTTTAGTTGAAACCTTAGTGCGTTTTTGTGTGCTTTCTGATGCAGATATCGATGCCTATGTTGCCTCACAAGAGCCCATGGATAAAGCGGGCAGTTATGGGATCCAAGGATTAGGTGGCTGTTTTGTCGAGTCAATTGATGGTAGTTACTCCTGTGTTGTCGGTTTGCCATTAGTCGAAACTCGCCAACTCTTATCTGAGGCGGGCATTATCTAGTCTGCGGTATTGGTTTTCAGGCTTAGAACATACTGAGATTAATTTAATTTCCCTAATGGGGTGAGTCGTGAATACCAGTCGCTTAAATCCGAATAAAATTCAGCGCAAGATGGGTTCAGAATTACTGATTAATGTAACCCCCTCTGAGGCGCGCGTTGCCTTGGTCGAGCACGGCGTGCTGCAAGAAGTCCATATTGAACGGCGCATGAAGCGTGGTCTGGTGGGCAATATTTACAAGGGCAAAATCAGCCGTGTGTTGCCCGGCATGCAAGCCGCCTTTGTGGATATTGGCTTAGATAAAGCCGCGTTTTTACATGCCTCCGACATTGTGCCGCATACCGAATGCGTCGCCGATGTGGAGAAGGGCCATTTTGTGGTCCGTGATATCGCCGAGCTGGTTCGCCAAGGGCAAGATATTATGGTGCAAGTGGTGAAAGACCCTCTGGGCACTAAAGGTGCGCGCCTAACCACAGATATCACACTGCCTTCCCGTTATTTGGTGTTTATGCCTGGCTCTAGCCATGTTGGGGTGTCCCAGCGGATTGAGCAGGAAGAAGAGCGCAGTCGTCTTAAAAAAATCACTCTGCCATTCGTCGATGAAGACGGCGGCTTTATTATCCGTACCGCCGCCGAAGGCGTAGGTGAGGATGAACTTGCCCAAGATGCGGCTTTTTTGCGCCGAGTATGGTCTAAGGTCTCCGAGCGGCGTCAGCGCCGTGGCGTAGCATTACTCTATCAAGATCTGGCCCTGCCGGTGCGCATTGTGCGCGACTTTGTCGGCACCGAATTAGACCGAATTCAAGTCGATTCGCGCCGCACCTTTGCCGAGCTGCAAGCCTTCGCCCAAGAGTTTATGCCGGAAATCGCTGACAAGATTGAGCACTATTCTGGCCCAGCGCCAATTTTCGATTTGTACGATGTCGAAAATGAAATCCAGCGCGCTCTGGGACGCAAGGTGGAGCTTAAATCTGGCGGTTATCTGATTATCGATCAGACTGAAGCTATGACTACGGTCGATATCAACACTGGTGCCTTTGTGGGCCACCGTAATCTTGAAGAAACCATCTTTAACACTAACCTTGAAGCCACCCAAGCGATTGCACGGCAACTGCGGCTACGAAATCTCGGCGGCATCATCATTATCGACTTTATCGATATGCTGAGCGACGAGCATAAAACGCGGGTACTCAATAGCTTAAATAGTGCGCTCGCCAAGGACAGAGTTAAGACTAATGTCAGTGGTTTCTCTGGGTTGGGTCTAGTTGAAATGACCCGTAAGCGCACCCGCGAGAGCCTAGAGCATGTGCTATGCAGTGAGTGTCCAGCCTGTCAGGGCACGGGTAGCATGAAGACGGTAGAAACTGTTTCTTATGAAATCTTCCGCGAAATTATTCGCTTGAATCGGGCCTATGACGCCGACGAGTTTTTGCTTTACTGCTCGCCCGCTGTCTATAACAGCTTAAGTGGAGATGAAAGTCATTTGGTCGCCGAGCTTGAAGTTTATATAGGTAAGCGTATTCGCCTGCAAAATGAGCCTATGTATTCCCAGCATAAATACGACGTGGTGATGATGTAGTGGCAACGCTTTTTACTGCTAAAAAACTAAGCCGTTTTTGCTGGCAATTACTGGCACTGATCTTAGTCTTGTTTGCCTTGACGGTAAGCTTGATCCGTGGATTATTGCCTCAGGTCGATGAAGTACGCCAGCAGTTAGTTGAGTATGTAAAAAGTGAATATCAAATTGATATCCAAGTTGGCGAGTTATCCGCCCAGTGGCAGGCCTTTGGCCCAGCGGTAACGGTTGATAATCTAGTGATCCCTACGCAGGACAAGCTCCCTGTTACCGTGTTGGTGAAGCATGTCCAAATCAAATTGGATTTTTGGCAATCGCTACTGACCACCAGTCCACGAATTGAAGATGTCAATTTCGATGGTGTTCATATTGCCCTCGATATCGATAAATTATCGGGTAATAAGGCGCAGGGGTCTCCCAATCAAACGGCGCAAACCGATTGGTTGTATAAGCTGCTCTTAAAGCAGCTCGAGCGTTTCTCGCTGACGGATGCTTCGGTGCAACTGCTTAGCTTGCAACATGAATATCGACCCATTCATATTCGTCACCTCAATTGGCGTAATAGTGGTGAGCGCCACCGCGGCGCGGGGGAAATTTACCTCGATAATAATGCCATGGTAAATGAGTCGCTGGGTTTGCAACTCGATCTTCAGGGTGACGCAACTGCGCCTGATACGTTGAAGGGGCAAATCTATCTTGCGGCCCAGTCCTTAGATTTGGGCGAATGGGCATCACGCCAACCGAATCCCTATGATCCGAGCAAGAAGTTACCCTTAGAAGGGGTGGTCAATCTTAAGGCGTGGTTTGATTTTGCCCATCGTAGCATCAGCGCGGGCTTAGTGCAGTTTGAACCCAGTTGGTTGCAGTGGTCGATGGAAGATGCACCACAAAAGTTTGAAATCCAGTCTGGCAGTATTAGCTGGGCACCCAAGGACACAGGCTGGGAAATCAGCAGCACCGATCTGGACTTTGTCACTAACGGCGAGCATTGGCCCGATCTTAAGCTCGCGGCCAAGCAGCAAGATGATGCCTTTTATGCCTATGTGAGCCGCTTGGATTTACCGACCTTATTTCCACTCTTACCATTATTTCCTGGTGTCGATTTAGCCGTACTTGAGCAATGGTTCCATCTCGCGCCCGAAGGCAGTGTTGGGCCGATTCGCCTCTATCAAAGCGCCAAGCAACCCTTGCTCGCCAGTACACATATCCAGCAATTGCATTGGCAGAAAGTTGAAGGCATACCTAACACCAACCCATTAGACATTAAGTTGCAGTGGCAGAATGACAGCTTAGTGTTTTCGCTGCCAGAGCAGACCTATACCCTCGATTTTGGCGATCAATTTTCAGCCCCTCTAGTGCTGCATGGCGCTGAGTTAACTGGCGCCTTCGATACTCAAAGGGCGACCTTATCTGTGCCTGAGGTTCTGCTCGAAAACGACGATATTGGCGTGTCTGCCGCCCTAAAACTGGATTTTAGCGCCGAAGCCAGCATGTCACTCGCCGCCAATGTGGCCGTTAAAAATGCCGCTAATGCGGATAGATACTTTCCCGTTAAAGCCATGGGGGAATCACTGGCTGAGTATCTTGATGGTGCTATCAAGGCGGGTCAGAGCCAAAATGCTCAGGTGTTATGGCAGGGCGCCCTAGCGCATTTTCCCTTTGAGGATAATAGCGGAGTATTCCAAGCGGCCTTTACCTTAGATAACGCCGAGTACCAATTTCAACCCGATTGGCCAGCAGTCACTGAGCTTTCCCTCGATGCCTTATTTGAAAATGCCCGCATGGATATCTGGGTTAACCAAGGCAAATTGATGAATGTGGTGGCCGATGGCGCCCATGTGTTTATCCCCGAATTAGGCGAGCATTCGCTGTTAAAAATTCAGGCCGATCTCGCCACCAATGGTAGCGCCGCCACTCAAGTACTGCAGGCATCACCACTCGCCGATACTGTGGGCAAGACCTTAAGCGTTGTGCAAGTGCAGGGCGCGGTGACGGGGAACTTAGATATCAGCATCCCCTTGTACGAGGGTGAGGCCGAGGATATCCGTGGTCAAATAGCCTTTGATAACACTCCCGTCTTTATTGCCCAACCTGGCTTACAGCTCAAGGCCGTGACGGGCACAGTGCAGTTTGCAAATGAGATTGTTGAAGGCAAAGGCATTAAATCCCGCTTATTTGAGCAGCCCTTCGAATTTAGTTTTGCCACTAAACCCGAAGGCAAAGACTTTGCGCTTAATGTGGATATGAAGAGCCGTTGGGATCTCAGCCGATTACCACAAGAGCTGCAAAATCCCTTGAGTGAATTTTACCAAGGTAAAGTCGCTTGGGGCGGCAACTTGAATATGGTGTTCGACGATCAAGGTTATCAAATTCAAGCCAATCTGGGCTCAGATCTGGTTGGTGCCACCTTGAAATTACCAGGTGCCTTTGCCAAACCCGAAGATGAGCCTAGACCCTTAATGGCGGAGTTTTCTGGCGATCAGCAAACGGCAACGCTAAGGGTAAAACTGGATAAACAGGCCGAGTTTATCGGTGGCTTCGAGGCGGAAAAGGGCACTCAATTCAGCTATTTTGATTTGTTATTGGGCCGACTCTTCGATGCGGCCGAGGTGCCCAATACCGAGCTGGGGCATATCAAGATTGATGTGACCAGCGGCAAGCTCGCCAATTGGTTACCTGTAATTAATGCCTTTGTCGGCACAGACAACAAGCCCACTCGCACTGGTATTTTAGTCGAAGAGGCTGATCATTCCGCTCTGTTCCCTGCCGTTGTTGGGATAGACGCCAATATCGGCAAATTTGATTTACTGGGACAGGGACTGACAGATTTAAGACTGAGCGCCAACCCTAACGACAATGGCTGGCGTTTTGATGCTAAAGCCAGTGAATTTGAAGGAACTATTGATTTTTATCCCAACTGGATGACCCAAGGATTAAAAGTTAACGCCAGCAAGTTTTATTTCTCCCCCGAAGTGAAACCCGAAGGGGAAGCGGATTTCGCTGCGGATCAGGTGCTCACTAATTTACCGCCGGTTGCCGTGAATGTGGAAGATTTTCGCTTTTTCGACAAAGCCTTCGGTAAGTTGGTATTGCAGGCGAGCCCGCAACCTTTGGGCTATCGCATTCAGACCCTATCGTTAACGACGCCAGAGGTGTCCTTACAGGGCAACGGCATTTGGCAGCAGCAGAATGGTCAAAACCAAACTGAATTAACGGTGAGCTTAAACGCCAGTCAGTTTAATTATTTGAGTCAGCAATTGGGCATCGATCCTGGTGTGAATGAGGCGCCTTTGAAGGTGAATGCCGAGCTTAAGTGGCAAGGTGCGCCCTATGCTTTCTCCCTCAATACCTTAAACGGCAAAGTGAAGTTTGAGCTGGGTAAGGGGCATTTATCCCAAGTGAGCGATAAGGGCGCGCGGATATTCTCCTTGTTCAGCCTCGACTCCCTAGTGCGTAAGTTATCCTTAGATTTCAGTGACGTGTTCGGCCAGGGCATGTACTTCAACTCTTTTAGCGGCAATCTGCAAATCGATAATGGCGTGGTTAAAACCACGGATACCGAAATGGATGCGATTGCGGGCAATATGAAGGTGCGCGGCTATACGGACCTCACCAGCGAAAGCTTAAATTACGATATCCGTTTTGTGCCGCAGTTGGCGTCGAGTGTGCCAACTGTGGTGCTGCTCAGTACCAGTGCGTGGACGCTCGGGCTTGGCGCGTTTGCACTCACCAAAGTGCTCGAGCCTGTGATTGAGGTGATTTCGGAAATCCGCTTCCGAGTCACTGGCACTATGTCCGATCCTGTGGTGGAAGAGCTCGAACGTAAGAGCAAAGAGATTGAGATCCCCGAGTCGATTCTGCCTATGGTGGGGGGCGAATTGCCTGCGCCAACCGAGGGCGCTGAGCCTAAGGCTGATGCGGCGCCCATCAAGAATAGCGCTCCGACTAAGACTGACGCTACGCCGCCCATCGAGCCTGAAAAAAACAATGGGCAGCCTGCGCCAGATGCTGATAAACCTAAAGAGGAACCAGTAAAAGCGATTGAGGAAGAAGCATCGCCGCAAGCGCCAATGCTCCCCAAGGTAGAGCCTGCTGAGCCGCCCCAAGTCGAACCAGAACAGCCTAAGCCTTTGAGCACCAAGGTGGTATTGTCGATAAACACAATTCAAGGAGATAGTCATGCGCATCAGCCTGTTGCAATGTCAGAGCAGTCGCGACGTCAGCGCGAATCTGTTGTTTATCGAATCGCAGCTTGAGGAATTAACCCGTCAGCGCCTGCAATGGGATAAAGATGCTCCTCATTTAGCGGTGCTGCCAGAATGCAGCCTGCTGTTTGGTGGCCATGAGAGTCAGCAACTCGCCTATGCTGGCGACAGTCATCTTAGCCCGTTAAAATCCGCCTTAAGTGCCTTAGCCGCCCGTTACTGCGTGTATATGGTGGCGGGAACCATCCCTGCGCTGGCGGAGGATGGACGCGTCTACAGCCGTTGTTATCTGTTTGATGATAAAGGTGATACCTTAGGGCAATACGATAAACTGCATCTGTTTGATGTGGATGTCGCCGACGGCACTAAGCAATACCGCGAGAGTGAAACCTTCTGCCCTGGCAATCATATCAGCGTCATCGACACCCCTTTTGGCAAAATTGGCTTGACCATCTGTTATGATTTACGCTTCCCGGACTTATTCAGGGCGTTGCGCCTCGCGGGAGCCGAGATTATTACCGTGCCTTCGGCCTTTACTAAGGTCACGGGAGAAGCCCATTGGCAGGTGTTATTACAGGCCAGAGCCATTGAAACCCAATGCTTTATTTTGGCCGCCGCCCAATGGGGCGCTCATAACGAAGGCAGTCGCGAGACCTGGGGGCAGAGCATGGTAATAGGCCCTTGGGGCGAGGTGATTGCCGAGCAGAAAACCGGTACAGGTTGGGTGCATGCTGATATCAATGTGGCCGAGGTGCACAGCATCCGCAGTAAAATGCCCGTGACGCAACATAATCGCTTTACTGCACCGAACCTTAAGCCTTGAACAGATCAAGCCTTGAACAGATTAAGCCTTCAACAGATTTAGATGAAATAGACTCACAGCGAATTTAAGTTATTTTAAAAATGAGTGAGTTGCCAATTTTAGCCAAGCTTTCAGAGAGAACCGCGATGCCTTTTTTAGCACAAGTAGAGCAAAGTTTATTAAAGGGTGGCTTAGCCCTAGATGGGTTACAGAGTTATTTAAACACCATACATCAACATAAAGTCGATTTTTCCGATCTCTATTTCCAAGGCAGTCGCCATGAATCTTGGGTGCTCGAAGATGGCATTATTAAAGATGGTAGCTTCCATATCGAGCGTGGTGTAGGTGTGCGTGCCATCAGCGGCGAGAAAACTGGTTTTGCCTATGCCGATGATATTACGCCAGCGGCATTAAGCGCTGCGGCCGAGGCGGCGCGTGGTATTGCTGGGGCGGGTGAGCAGGCCAAGGTTCAGGCTTTCAAACGTCAACAAGCCTTGGCGCTGTACGATAGTCTCGATCCTATCGCTGCCATGGAAGAAGTGAAAAAAATCAACCTGCTGAAAGAGGCCGATGCCTATATTCGTAGCCTTGACAGCCGCATTATCCAAGTGGTCATTAGCCTCGCGGGCGTGCATGAAGAAATTCTGGTTGCCGCCAGTGACGGTACTTTGGCCGCCGATATTCGCCCGTTAGTGCGCTTTAATTGCAGCGTCATTTTAGAAGAAAATGGTAAGCGTGAACGTGGCAGCGCCGGTGGCGGTGGTCGTCACGATTACAGCGTGTTTATGGTGACGGATGAAACCGGTTTACCTATGTGCTTTGCCTTCGCCCGTGAAGCGGTGCGTCAGGCGCAAGTTAACCTCAATGCTATTGATGCGCCCGCCGGAGAGATGCCTGTGGTACTCGGTAATGGTTGGCCGGGCGTGTTATTGCACGAGGCCGTGGGTCATGGCCTAGAAGGTGACTTTAACCGCAAGGGCAGCAGCGCCTTCAGTGGCATGGTCGGCGAGCAAGTGGCTTCGAAACTCGTGACCGTGGTGGACGATGGCACACTTGCGAATCGCCGTGGCTCACTGAGCATCGACGATGAAGGCGTACAAACCCAGAGAACCGTGTTAATCGAAGACGGTATTCTCAAAGGCTATATGCAGGATAAATTAAATGCGCGCCTGATGGGCGTGGCGCCGACGGGTAATGGTCGCCGTGAATCCTATGCGCATCTGCCTATGCCTCGTATGACTAACACTTATATGACGGCGGGCGAGTCTGATCCGAGCGAGATCATCAAGTCGGTGAAGAAGGGCATTTATGCGCCTAACTTTGGCGGCGGTCAGGTGGATATTACCTCGGGCAAGTTCGTGTTCTCCGCTTCTGAGGCCTATCTGATTGAAAATGGTGAAGTGACTCAAGCGATTAAGGGCGCTACCCTGATTGGTAATGGCCCAGAAGCCATGAGCCAGATTTCCATGGTGGGTAACGACATGGCCCTAGATAAGGGCGTTGGTGTGTGTGGTAAAGATGGTCAAAGTGTGCCTGTGGGTGTCGGTCAACCGACCCTTAAGCTCGACAAGCTGACTGTAGGCGGTACTGCATAAAGCGAGAGCTAGAGCCTAGAATCTAGAATCTAGAATCTAGAATCTAGAAACCTCGAACCTACCCAACACTTCCTGTGGTGGGTTCTAGCCGCCTTCCATGATGGATGTTATCATTTGCAAAGGAAATTAGAGTAACTACTCTAGAGGTGTTAATGAAACTATCACGTTTGGCATGGCTGTGTTTATTGCCTTTGCCCTCGCTATTGCCGTTAGCGGCTAGTGCCCAGCCCAGTAGCTTTACTGAGGCTTGGCAGCAAGTGCTTAAGGTGAGCGATAAACTCCAGGCCCAATCCCAAGAGGTGAATCGCGCCAAGGGCGAACAAGAGGCGGGCGAGAGTTTAAATCTGCCGTCCCTCAGCCTGAATGGCAGTTATACCCACCTCGAAAAACCAATCGAATTAGATTTAAGGGATCTTAATCCCTTAGCCTCGCTTGACCCCTCGACCTTGCCACCCGCTCTCGGCGGTGCCTTGGCGAGTATTCCGGGTTCATTATTTGTCACGCCATTTACCGAGCAAGATATTTTCCGCGCCAGCTTACAGGCGATGTGGCCGATTTATACTGGCGGCCAGATCACCGCGGCTCAAGGCATTCATGCCGCCATGGTGGCCGAGAAGCAACAGGAGTTACAGTTAGCGACCCGCGACTTATTCACTCAGTTAGTCGATAGATACTATGCCGTTGATGTGACTCAATCCCTCGTCAGCACCCAAACCGAGCTGGTAGCCTCCTTAACTAAGCACGTTGACCACGCGCTAGCGCTGGAGCGCGAAGGGCAAATCGCTAAGGTCGAGCGCCTGAATGCTCAAGTTGCCTTAGACAACGCTAAGGTCAATTTAGGCAGCGCCCGCCGTCAACATGAAATGGCCGTAATCGCCCTATCACGCATGTTGCAGCAGAGCGATGTCAGCACTAACTCACCCCTATTTGTGTTGCCACAGGCGCCTTCATTGGGGGATTTGACCCAAGTGACCTTGAGCCAACATCCCGCACTTAAACTGCTCGAGGCTAAAGAAGCGCAGGCGAATGGCTTGGTTTCCTTAGAGAAAGGCAAATACCACCCGACGGTTTTCCTCTTTGGTAATTACACCTTATACGAAGATGACAGCTTGTTTTCTAAAGTGGAGCCGGACTGGATGGTCGGTGTCGGCGTAAAAGTGCCCTTGCTGAGTCGTGATGGTCGCAGCGGTAAAGTGGAAGCGGCTAAGAGTGCCTTGCTGCAAGCCCGTTACACTAAGGCGCAGACCCGCCAAGACTTAAGTTTGCTGCTGGACCAAAGTTATCGCCAGTTATTGCAGGCTGAGGAAGAGGTCAAGGCACTGAATACCTCACTCGAACTGGCGAGTGAAAACCTGCGCTTAAGGGAAATCGCCTTTAACCAAGGGTTGTCCACTTCTATCGACAGGGTCGATGCCGAATTAAAACTGAGCGCCGTTAAAACCCAGCAGCTCGGTGCCAGTTATCGCTATGTGCAAGCCTATGCCAGATTAATGGCCATCAGTGGTCAATTAGATGAATTTATCGGTCGCAGTGCCACAGGCGCTCAATCGCAGGAGACTATCAATGCGCGCTAACAGAATTCTTGCCCTAACGGCGTTGGTCGCATTAGGCCTTATCTTAGCCTATGGGCTCAAACTGGCTTACAGCCCGCAGCCGAGTCTATTACAGGGGCAAATTGAAGCCCGTGAATATAACGTATCCTCCAAAGTACCTGGGCGGGTAGAGCAAGTGCTTGTGCGCCGTGGCGATAGCGTCAGCGAAGGTGATTTGTTGTTTGCCATTCATAGCCCAGAGTTAGATGCCAAGTTGATGCAGGCCGAAGGCGGCCGAGATGCGGCTAAGGCGTTGCAACAGGAAGCGAATAACGGCGCCCGCACCCAAGAGGTGATGGCGGCTAAGGAACAATGGCTCAAGGCGCAAGCAGCGGCGACGCTGGCGAAAACCACTTATACCCGAGTGGAAAATCTCTTTAACGAAGGGGTTGCCGCAAGACAAAAACGTGATGAAGCCTTTACCCAGTGGCAAGCGGCCAAGTACACAGAACAAGCGGCGTTAGCCATGTATCAAATGGCCGAAGAAGGCGCGCGGGTCGAAACCAAAGCCGCGGCGGCGGGTAATGCTCGCATGGCCGAAGGGGCGGTGAAAGAAGTCAGTGCCATTATGGCCGACAGCCAAATGCGCGCACCTAAGTCTGGGGAAATCAGCGAAGTCTTGTTGCAAGCTGGAGAGTTAGCGCCGAGCGGCTTCCCAGTGGTCAGCCTTATCGACATGCAGGACGCTTGGGCAGTATTCCAAGTGCGTGAAGATCAACTCAAACGCTTTAAAAAGGGCGACAAACTGCCATTAACCATTCCCGCGCTGGATAAAACCGTGGAGTTCACAGTCTCTCATATCAGTGTGATGGGCGACTTTGCGACTTGGCGTTCAACCGAAAGTGGCCACGATTTTGATATGCGCACCTTCGAGGTAGAGCTGCGCCCAACTGCGCCGATCCCCGATCTGCGTGTCGGTATGTCTGTGCTGCTCAGTGCTGAGTAACCATTGTGGCCAAGTCACCGAGCGAGCAAACGCATTTGAGCGAGCCTAAGCCGTTGAATAAGGCTCAGAATGCGGCGCATCCTGCATCTTCAGGCATCATTGCATTAGTGCGGCGCGAGCTTAGGGCGCTATGGCGCGATCCTTGGCAACTGGCCCTTATCAGTTACATCCCGCTGCTGGGCATCTTGTGTCTCTGGTGGCTATTTAGTGCTGGGCTACCACGGCAATTACCCGTGGCGATTGTCGACCAAGACCATAGCCAATTGAGCCGAATGTTGACCCGTCAACTCAAAGCCAACCCTGTGACAGATCCCCAGAGTTTTACCGATCTTTCCTCGGCCATTACCGCGATGCAGCAGGCGCAGGTCTATGCCGTGGTGGTATTTCCCCATGATATGAAAAAGGATTTACTCACCGGCCATAAACCAACAATCGATGTGCGTTACAACAGCCAGTTTTTGTTGGTGGGAAAACTGCTATCGAGCCAAATTCAGCTGAGCCTAGGCGATGGGCTGTTACAGGTCGCAGGCCTTAAGCAACTGATGACGGGCACGCCAAAATCCCAAGTGGCGGTGAATTTAAGCCCAGTAAAGAGCCAAACGACCGCGCTGTTTAACCGTAATAACAACTACATAGGTTTTTTAGTGCCGCCGGTATTGGTCGCGCTGTGGCAGCTATTATCTATGTTGGTGATGGCCAACAGCTTAAATCGCGAGTTGCACCTTAATGTCGCGCAGTCAGAGGATGGGATCTCTAATCGATTGATCGAGCATTTTTGGCCTAAGGTGTTGGCTAAAATTCTGTTGTTTACTCCGATATTGATGCTGCAAGGCGGGTTTATCCTCACTTGGTTGTATCTGTATCTGGCTTTGCCTTTTGCTGGCAGTTTAGCGCTGCTGCTGTTTGCCCAGTTGATTATGCTACTGGCGGTGTGGAGCCTAGTGTTGTTTATCTTTGTGCTGATGCGCGATAGCGCGCGGGTTATCAGCTTTTGCACGGCGTTATTTGCGCCTGCCTTTGCCTTTATGGGGATCACTTTTCCTACCCATGATATGCCGCAACTCGCCCAGTGGTGGCGACTTGTTATGCCATCTAGCCATTATATTGAGTCCCATGTGAGTGTGGTCAGCTATGGTGCTGCTTGGCCAACGGTGGCACAGCAATTGAGTAGCTATTGGGGATTTATTTGCCTATTTCCCGTGATTTATGTCTTGGCGAACAAACTTTTGCCGATGACGGTAAAAGCTCAGGCGGAAGCGGCGGAATACGACGCGGCGCCTCTGCCTGCGAAGGGGCAATAGCATGAATTTATGGCAGTTAGTGCTGACAGAATTAAAGGCGATTGTGAGTGACAAGGCGATTGCCGTGACCCTATTCGGCGGAGTGCTGTTTTATTCGGTGCTCTATCCCTTGCCTTACTTGCACCAAGTCCCAACAGAACAACAGCTTATCGTGGTGGATTTAGATCATTCCTCCCTGAGCCGTCAACTTATTCGCCATGCGGATGCCAGCGCAAAAATTCAGGTGATAGGTCAAGTTGGCTCCATTACCGAGGCGAAGCGTTTTATCGAAACCGGCAAAGCCCATGGTTTATTGGTGATCCCCGAAGGATTTCGCCGCGACTTGCTGCTGGGCAAGGGCGTGACTTTAAGCTACGGCGGCGATGCCAGTTACTTCTTGATTTATTCGGCGGTGGCCGAGGGGCTTGTCAGCGCGGGGATGGATGCGGGCAAACAAGTGCAATTGATTGGGATGCTCGCGCAGGGGAAAAATCCGAAAGAAGCTGAGCAAAACCTGAATTCGCTGCACTTAAACAGCGTGCCTGCCTTTAACCCTAGTCTGGGTTATACGCCCTACGTGGTGCCTGGGCTCTTCTTACTTATCCTGCATCAAACTTTATTGATTGGGACTGGGATCTTAGGCGCGGGTCAGTGGCGCAGCCGCAGCTATTGGCAACAGGTGTCGCCGTTGCAATTGGTCTGTGGTCGTATTCTTGCCTTTATGTTGATTTATATGGTGTTTACCGGCTTTTATGTGGGGTATTGCTACCACTGGTATAAGGTGAGTATTCAAGCGAGTTTTGGGCTAGTGGCGCTCTGGTTGTTGCCGTTTTTACTGGCGACGGCGGCGGCTGGAGTTGCGATGAGCACCTTGTTTACCCGCCGCGATTTACCGACCCAAGTATTGCTGCTGATTTCTATGCCGATTCTGTTCGTCTCCGGCTTTGTCTGGCCGATTGCTTTAATCCCCGAGCCTTTGGTGCTGGGCTCGCAGATTATCCCTGCGGTGCCCGCCATTATGGGGATGCTGGAGCTGAATCAAATGGGCGCAAGCTGGGCGAATGTGCTGCCAAAATGGTTACAGCTTTGGGGCCTATTTGTGCTGTTTTTTGGTCTTGCGATTTTAGGAATTAAACGTCGGGCGCGGGAATGGGAGTCGCTCTGTTCATCTTTCCTATTGCCGCATAGTCTCTGCATCTACTACATAGTCTCTGCATCTAAAATAAGCTTTCCTTTGCTTTAAACATAGCCTTAATGGTCTGGTTTGTTTATCTGTATTTAGCGGTTTTACCGTGCAGACGACACAGATAGGCAACTTAATGTCCTTATTGGGTTGTCTTCTCCTCTGTTTTGGGGGAAAATTCGCGCCGCAAAAATAACCGGGGTATTCAGTATCCCGGTTATTTTCTTTTTGAGCGTATGGGTTTTAAACCAAATGAGGCCGGTAAACATCCGGAAATGATATGAGGTTCGTTTGAACCTACTTTACTGAGGACAATTCAATGGGGCTGTTGTTTACCGGATTTTCGGTAGTTGCCGTAAATCAAGCTGTTGCGTTTGCCATTCCACCTACTGCAAAGGGAGGTTGGATATGAGCCAACAAAATCCAGGCTTAAAGCAAAGCCTTAGTCTGTGGCAAGTGGTGGTGATGGGATTAGCCTATCTCACGCCTATGGCCGTGTTTGACACCTTTGGCATTGTCTCAGAGATCACCTCAGGCCATGTGGCCACCTCTTACTTGCTCGCATTAGCGGGTATCCTGTTTACCGCTTTTAGCTACGGTCATTTAGTGCGTAAATATCCCTATGCGGGGTCGGCTTATACCTATGCCCAAAAAACCTTTAGCCCAAATGTCGGTTTTATGGTGGGTTGGTCATCGCTACTCGATTACATGTTTATGCCGATGATCAACATGCTATTGGCCAAAATCTACCTTACTGCCATGTTCCCCAACGTGGAGCCTTGGATTTTCATCTTTGGTTTAGTCACTGTCATGACGGTACTCAACCTGAGGGGCATTGATTTAGTCGCGAATTTTAATGGCGTTATCGTATTTGCCCAGATAGCCATTATCTTAGTCTTCATCGGTTTAATGGCCAATAGCTTGTTCCTTGGCGAAGGTGAAGGGGTGATTGCCAGCGTGCGTCCATTCTATTCGGAGCAGATAACCTTAGCGCCGCTCTTTACTGGCGCGACCATTCTGTGTTTCTCCTTCTTAGGCTTTGATGGCTTAAGTTCATTGAGTGAAGAAACCAAGGACGCTAAGCGAGTGATCCCCCGCGCCATTGTACTGACAGCGCTGATTGGCGGGGTGATTTTTGTGAGCGTGTCCTATTTCTTACAACTCTATTTCCCTGATATTTCTCGCTTCCAGCAGTTAGACGCTGTGCTGCCTGAGATTGCCCTGTATGTGGGTGGTAATTTATTCCAGTCTATCGTGCTGGTGGCGACAACGATTGCGGTGCTAGCATCGGGCATGGCGGCTCATGCGGGGGTGGCGCGCATCCTCTATGTGATGGGGCGCGACAATATGCTGCCCAATAAAGGTTTTGGTTATGTTCACCCTAAATGGCGTACTCCGGCATTTAACGTGATTCTGGTGGGGTTACTGGCGCTTTCGGCGGTGTCATTTGATTTAGAAATGGCCTTGGCTTTGGTCAATTTCGGCGCCTTAGTGGCTTTTACCTTCGTTAACCTGTCGGTGATAGTGCAGTTTTATATTAAAGAAAAACGTAATCAATCCCTTAAGGAACATTTGCAGTATTTTATCTTGCCCCTGTGTGGTGCGGCGACCATTGGCGTGCTGTGGATAAACCTCGAGCCTCAGTCCTTAGAACTTGGCTTAATTTGGGGAGCTGTAGGGATGTTGTATTTGGCGCTGCGCAGCCTACGTTTGCGCAAAGCGGTAGAGTTGCAGAGTTAACTAAGGTATTGACTCATAAAGTAACAGCACTGAGGCATGCTAATGTCGTTTGCTTAAGAGTGAACGACATTTTTTTACGCCGACTGGAGACGCCATGTTGTTCGTTTGCAAAACTCGTGGATAAAATTTTCCCAGTTTTGTTGACCCATAGAAAGCAAGGTTAGAGACATTAACTTTTGCTAAATCGCGCCTAGCGCCTAAGGCAATATTCCGAAGTGCGGGGATTGGGGCGTGTTGACTTTCAGGGTTATTTTGCAGCCATATGCTGGCCAAGAGGGTGTTCTGGCAAGCTCTTACTCTTACTTTTAATCATAAGAGCCGCCCGTCATTTGAGTTGAATAACGGTGTGTTATCCCTCGCTTCGCGAGCTAGAGCTTGCTTGAACAGTAAAATGTAATCTCAAAAACTCAACACGCTAGTCTTGGATTTCGCTGCGTAAATATTTAAACAGCTCTTTTGAGGATTTAGACTCAGGACCTTTCGCCAGCTCTTTGGTTGCTTGGCGCACTAAGGTACGCAGTTTTTGTCTGTCCAACTGTGGGTAATGTTCCACTAAGGTTTGGATTTCACCGTCGCCTTGGGTGAGTAAACGCTCACGCATTTTCTCGAACATTTGCAACTTGGCGGTTTCGTTGCTGTTTTTGTTAAGCACGACCGCGAGCGATGCCTTGATAGGTTCAATATCGACGTTACGCATCAGCTTGCCGATATACTGCATATGGCGGCGATAGGCTTCGGTCTTTGGCTTAATCTTATGAGCTTGCTGAATGCTGTCGTACAAGTGCTCGTCCAGCTCGATTTTATCTAGCTGGGTTTTGCTGAGTGAGACCAGTTCCATACCGACTTTTTGAGCCGCTTCGCAGTCACGCTTATCCTCAGTTTTACTGACATAATCGTCGTTACTGTCATAGGGCTGTTTAAAATGTTCTGAATCACCAACAATCTTCATATAGATAAAACCTCAGTTAAATAACGCGCTAATAATAACATCTCCCGCCAAAATTCGCCTAGTTAAAGCGCGATTCAATCAGTAAAGCGCGCAATAAATAATGAGAATGGGATAGGTGTTTGTTATGCTAGCGCCATTGCCTATAACTAAAGAGTTGCTTTGTGTCTTTGAACAGAATCGATAGTGAATTGACCGCGCTGAAAGATGCGGTTGCTGTGGCCCTCGAATATGCGAATAAATTAGGGACAAATGCCGCTGAAGTGGCGATCAGTAAACAACAGGGATTATCGGTTTCAACCCGTTTAAAGGAAGTTGAAACGGTAGAGTTTAATAAAGATGGCGCCCTCGGTATTACGGTTTATCGCGATGGTTGCAAGGGCAGTTCATCTACCTCAGATCTCAGTCCTGAAGCAATTGCTCTTGCGGTTAAAGCGGCAGATGATATCGCCCGTTACACCTCGGCCGACCCGTTTAGCGGTTTAGCCGATAAAGCCTTAATGGCGACTGAGATCCGCGATCTTAAACTCTATTATCCTGAAGATATTTCCCCCGACGAATTAGCCCAATTGGCCATTCGCGCCGAAACCGCGGCGCTCGATGCCGATCCGCGCATCAATAATTCTGACGGCGCCAGTGCAAACGCCCATACGTCGGTTAAGGTTTACGGTAATAGCCACGGCTTCTTAAATGGCTATTGCAGCTCGCGCTATAGCTTAAGTTGCAGCGTGATCGGTGAAGACAGTGACGGCAATATGCAGCGGGATTACGATTACACTATCGCCCGTAAATTCAATGAGATGCTTTCACCTGAATTGGTGGGGCTAAAAACCGCCGAGAAAACCGTGAGCCGTTTAGGGGCACGTAAGATTGCCACCACCCGTTTGCCAATATTACTGGCGCCAGAGATTGCGACTGGCTTAATCGGCCATTTGATTGGTGCCATCAGTGGCGGTAGTTTGTATCGTAAATCAAGTTTCTTACTCGATGCCATTCACACCCAAATCTTCCCTGACTGGTTCAGCATTGAAGAGCAGCCGCATCTATTAGGCGCACTCGCCAGTGCCAACTACGATAGCGAAGGTGTGGCGACCCAAGATAGACGCATCATCGACAGTGGCATATTAGAAACCTATTTACTAACCAGTTATTCGGCGCGCAAATTGAGCCTACCTAACACAGGTCATGCGGGCGGCATTTACAACTGGACGCTGGCGCACACTGGCCAAAGTTTTGATGAGTTAGTCAAAGGCATGGGCACTGGCTTGATTGTCACAGAAGTGATGGGCCAAGGCGTGAATATGGTAACGGGGGATTATTCCCGCGGCGCTGCCGGTTTTTATGTCGAAAATGGTGAAATCCAGTTCCCCGTTGAAGAGATTACCATTGCTGGCAATCTTAAGGATATGTTCCGTGGGATTCAGGCGGTCAGTAAGGACTTCGATTTACGTTCATCTATCCGCACCGGCGGGATCTTATTATCCGAGATGAAGGTTGCGGGTAACTAGCCATCGGCATATAACGGTTCAGTCAATTGAAACACAAA
Organism: Shewanella sp. Sh95; assembly: GCF_001308045.1. Lineage (NCBI taxonomy): Bacteria > Pseudomonadati > Pseudomonadota > Gammaproteobacteria > Alteromonadales > Shewanellaceae > Shewanella > Shewanella sp. Sh95. Next base: position 9,645 of record NZ_LGYY01000186.1, on the reverse strand, counting down.
AGGGCAAATGCAGCTGCATTTGCCCTTTTTGATTTAACTGACCCGCCCTAAATAGCATTGCCACTTGTTAGCGGCGGTGCTCATTAGAATTTGTAGCTGGCACTTAATTCAAATGAGCGACCCGAGCCTGCAACTTGGCTAAAGCCACCCGTGCTATCAGCCTTAAACTCGGCAAGGTTGACACCACCCAGCGGTAGTTCGTAGTAAGTATCAAACAGGTTGTTGATTGCAAAGGTTAAACTCAGCTCTTGCCATTTAACACTACTGCTTAAATTTAACAGCGAATAGCTGTCGGTCTCATTTTCTAAACGGCGCTCATCGACTTTATCCTTAGTCGCTACCCATTGCCATGATAGGCGGTTTTCCCAATCACCCAGTTGATGGCTAAGGGCTAACTCGGTATGTAGCGGTTTGATTTGATAAAGTGGCTCATTACCCTCATCACGCTCGCCGCGGGTGATATCGAGCTTACCCTGCATCTGCCATTTACCGCTGTCGGTATTGGCTAATAGGTAGACCGCACTAAACTTAGCGCCATATAAATTGGCATCTTCGTTGGTGAATTTAAGGATATTGCGTTTACCACTGGCAAGGCCAGTACGGTTAAAGCTGCCAATCACCTCGGCATCAATATAGTCTGTCACCGCGCTATACCAAGCCGTGGTAGAGAATTGCCATTCATCGCCATTAAACTTGTAGGCCGCGCTCAGAGTATGCGCCGTTTCGGGCTTAAGATCGGGGTTGCCGACATAGCCGTTACCGTCGCCATACCAGCCAATCATAGTGGTTGCCATCACGCCGCGGCCCCAGCTGTAACGCTCGTACAGGTTTGGTGCGCGGTTTTTACGGGCTAAGCCAAATTCCAATTGTTGTTTGGCCGACAATTGATAGCGTGCCAGCAATGTCGCATCAATAAGGTTATCGTCACGGCTTCTATCCATGGCATTAAAGGCTTTTGCCGCCTCGGCATCCACATTGGGCATGCCCATCATGGGCATATTGCTGTAAGCCTGCACTTCGCCCGTATCTGTGGTGACATATTCATAACGCACCCCAGCAGACAACCACCAGAGTGGCGTGAGGTTTTGCTGCCACTCGCCATAAACTGCGGCGCGGCGGCGTTCACCGTCATTGATATTGATATAGTCATTGGGTGCCATCATAGTGCCGGGCACAGCTGGCCAAGTATCATCGAGTTGATAGTTATAAAATTCCTGACCGACGAGTAGCGTGCTGTTATCGCCCATGGGTAGGCGCCAATGCAGTTGGTAGCTGTAATCGCTACCCTCTGTATTCATTGGCATCTTGCCGGTTTTTTCTGGGGTGAAGAAGCCCATTTCATGCTTCACACTGTGCCAGTTTAACTGGGCACTAAACTCGCCGTCGTTGTCTAAATCCCGCAGATAGCGGACTAGGGCACCGTAGCTCTTGTTATCCGTCATATCCATGTATTGGTTAGGAAAACCTTGGAATGGAATTGCCTGGTGCGTTAGCTTAATCGCCAGTTGTTGTGTGTCATCGCGCCATGCCGCTGTTAACGCATGGTTTTGGGCGCGATAGAGGGTATCGAGTACTTTATCGCCGTGACCATCGTGGTAGCTATTGGCGTCTTCATAGGCGCCTTGATAGCTGAAACTTAAGTCCTTACTGGCAATCCCTGCCTTAGCGCCGAGTAGGAATGCATCGCTGGTGCTGCGGTATCCCGATGAGATTTCACCGCTTTCAAAGCTGAGGTTTTCGCTGTCGTTAAATTTAGGATTCAGGCTATTAACCTTAATCACTCCGGCGATATTGTCACCGCCCGCACTGACGGGGGACACGCCCGCGACCACTTCTACCGAGCTGATTTGGTTAGCGGAAACGTAGGAAAGTGGTGGGTTCATTTGGTTGGCACAGGAGGCGGTGATATCCGCACCATCGACTAACACTTTAATGCGATCGCCCATCATGCCATTAAGCACGGGCAAGGCGGAAACGCCGCCCGCTTCGGAAAAATCCACGCCTTGGTCTTTTAGCAAAGCATCGGCCGAGCCTAAGGCATTACGGCCAATACTCTGTTCGCCATGGACTTGAATACGTTCAATTTGAGTTTGATTTGTCTCGTCGGCCATGGCCTGTGAGGCAACTGAAGCGCCTAATGCTAAGGTCAGCGCGCTGGCGATTGCGGAGCATTTAAAGCCGTGGGGAATAGTTGAAGCGTTTGCAGCCATCTTATTGTCTTCCATTCACTTAGATAAATTGCGCTGCATTATAAAGATCATCTAAGTGTGACAAGTGCGGCATATTGTCGCAGAGCTTATAAAGATAAAGCTGAAATAGCGGCCTGAAGTTCTCGCTAGCACCAAGATGAGGATAAGCTAGCGCCAAGGTGAGGATATCAAGCGGCGCGGTTTAACACGCCCTTGGATTAACCGAAGTGATTAAAGTAGATACGCTGGGTTTCCCCTTCTGCATCCATCGCGGCGAGTGCTTTGGCAAATTCGTATGCCTTTGAATCTTCAGCGAGTACGCTTGGGCTGTTATTCGGACTTAAGGGAAGATCGGCGCGATAGTTAGGGTTATGTTGCCCACGAAAATGGCGGCTTTTTTTCGAAAATCCCAGATACATAGCTTGAGGTTGCTGGCAGCAATTAGGGTGTAGCTTAAATTGGCTTGTATCTCGATTTTTAAGGTAATAACTGATGGTTGCTTGATCGTAGATAAAAAAGTCCCCTTGGCCACTAATAAGGTAATCTAAGGCCTTAGGCACATTGAGTTCTGGCGGTTTACGGACCGACATGGTTTCGGATATGCCATTAAAGTCGTAGCTGCCCGGGGCAATTAATAGCGTCATACCGCTCTGTGATAACTGCTCTAATGAACCAACATTTGCCGCACCCGCTCGGCTAATTCCAATAATGCGCTCCGACAGACCATTAGGAATAAAATAGGTAAATTGGGCTCGTTCTTCACTAAAATGCAGCCCAGGATAAAAATCGACATTACCCAGTTTGAGATCCCGTAAAATCCGCAGTTTTGGGGCTCGGATTACCCGCAATTTGCAACCAATTTTCTCTGCTGCGGCCTGATAGATATCGTGGTAAAACCCTTGGTTATTGGGTTCGTGTTGGATAAAAGGAAGGCGCTCACTGGTGCGATAACCCATGGTAATGATGCACTCAGAGCTTGAAAAAGCCTGCGATAGACTAGGGGAGAGGCTGAGTAACAGGACTACTAAGCAAAGCAAAGGCCGATAAATAACTGCAAACTGCAAAATGATCTCCTTCTGCTGTGATTACCAAGGGTAATCGTGTCGATTAATGGCGACCCAAAGTAGTCTTTAAGAAAAGGCTTTGTTGTTCTAATGTGTTATTTTTGTTGAGTTAATCTATCATACTTTTAGATAATAAAAAGTGCGATTCTTTGCACTACTGCACAAACTCTGTACATCCTGTCATATTGCGCTATAGTGTCGCCGCAGGTCGGGTGAGGTACATTTGGCCTGTATGAAATTAATTGAGGAGTTCCTATGGCAAAGCTTAAAAATACTAGCGTGCTCGAACATGAAAATGGTCGCGGCACTATTACCGACAACGCACTTAAGGCAGTGGTGACGAGTTCACTGTTTAGAATGCGCACCGAAAAGCCGAAAAAGGGCAAAGGGTCTTACAACCGTAAAGCAGCAAACCGAAAGGGGTATCAGCATAGGGGCGATACCCCTTTCGGCTTTATGGGGGCTTGTATCATAGGTGCTTAGTGTTGAAACCTTAACTTTGCCCGCCTTGTAACTTGTTTTTCCCTTATCTCGGCTCGATTTCTCTTTGATGCTTATCCTGTAAACCTCTTAAAGCGCTATTCCTGAGCCTATTCCTCGACTTATTTGCTCTGCCATTTGCAGCCTATATCCTTCAATGCCTATCACTAGGCCAGTAACGATTGCCCATAAAAAAGCGAGCCCTTGATTATTAGTATTAATATCAAGGGCTCGCTATTTATGTTTTTAATCCGGTTAATCGAATGCGAAGGGCAAGCGCTTAAGTAGCACGCTTAAGTCGAGTGCTTAGGCCTCGATATCATCTTCTGCATCGGCGTCGACTAACTCGGCCCACAGATCGTGCTCGTCCGAGTGAGTGATCACAGCGCGGACTAACATGCCGGGTTCGAGTTCGGTTTCACCGTTGATAAATACCATGCCGTCGATTTCTGGAGCATCGGCGAAGCTGCGACCAATCGCGCCTTCTTCGTCTACGTCATCGATCAGAATATCCATTGTGCGGCCAACGAAACGAGCTAAACGCTCAGCGCTGATCTCGGCTTGGACTTCCATAAATCTGTGGTATCTGTCTTCTTTGACTTCTTCGCTGATAAGCTCGGCGATAGTGTTGGCGACTGCGCCTTCGACTTCTGAATATTTGAAGCAGCCTACGCGGTCGAGACGCGCTTCACGCAGGAAGTCGAGCAGCATTTCGAAGTCTTCTTCGGTTTCACCTGGGAAGCCCACGATAAAGGTTGAGCGGATAACCAAATCTGGGCAGATTTCGCGCCAGCGTTGAATCGCTTCTAATTGACGGTCAACACGGCCTGGGCGTTTCATCATCTTCAGGATGCGTGGGCTGGCGTGCTGCATTGGAATGTCTAAGTAAGGCAGAATTAAACCTTCGGCCATTAATGGGATCAGATCGTCAACCCATGGGTATGGGTAGATGTAGTGTAAGCGTACCCATGCGCCCATCTTGCCCAGTTGGCGAGCAAGGCTAGTGATGTCTTGCTTCACTGGCATACCGTTCCAGAAGTCGGTGCGGCCGCCCTTGTCTTTGCCGTAGGCAGAGGTGTCTTGGCTTACGACTAAAATTTCTTGCACGCCCGATTCAACCAAACGCTTGGCTTCGTCTAATACGCTACCCGCTGGACGGCTGTCTAAATCGCCACGCAGTGCAGGGATAATGCAGAAGGTACAACGGTTATCACAACCTTCTGAAATCTTTAAATAAGCGTAATGCTTAGGCGTTAACTTAACCCCAGTTTGTGGGATTAATGAGGTAAATGGGTTGTGCGCTGGTTTTGGCACGTACTTGTGTACATGCTTTAACACGGCTTCGTAGCTGTGTGGACCTGTGATTTCGAGCACGTCTGGGTGTACTTCACGGATTTGGTTTTCCTTGGCGCCTAAACAGCCGGTCACGATCACTTTGCCGTTTTCTTCTAGGGCTTCGCGCACCGCATCTAAGGATTCTTCAACTGCCGCATCGATAAAGCCACAGGTGTTGACGATTACCAGATCGGCATTGTCGTAGCTGTTGGTGACTTCATAGCCGTCGATGCGTAATTGGGTCAGAATGCGCTCTGAGTCCACTAGGTTTTTTGGGCAACCTAAAGACACAAAACCGATGCGATTGCCTGTGGCAGCATTGCCCGTATTAACAGAGTCAGCACTGGCGGCTTCCAATGTTTTGGCAGGGGTCTCAAGCGTGGTTGTTTGCTTAGGATTAAAAGTTTCAACTGAATTTTTCAAGATAGGCGTTCCGCGATGCTATTAATTGGCTGAGCCTATGGCCCAGAAAAATAAGGCGGCGATTATACCGCAGCTAGTTAAAAGGTACAGCGTGAAAAATGTACAAAATTTTACGCTGTAATTGCCTCGCTTTTCTCTAATGACTGTCTACCAGACTGTCATGTATCCAGATGTAACAGAATTAGGAGATATGAAATAACAACAATGGTTCTTGAACAGTGGTTTACGACCAATACCAAAAGACGCTGCTATTCATATATCCGTTGGTCTAGCGATAAGCAAGCGGCTGGGACAACGTTAGCGCGGCAGTTAGCTACAGCAAAGGCTATTGCCGATGAACATGGACTTGAACTAATAGAGCTATTAGATAGTGGCGTAAGTGCTTTTAAGGGCAAAAATCGTTTAGATGGTATGTTAGGTGCGTTTATGGATGCTGTTAAGTGTCAGCTTGTGCCATCTGATTCATGGTTAGTTGTCGAAAATTTAGATCGCTTGAGCCGTGAAGACATTTTAAAAGCTCAACGCTTGTTTATGGAAATGCTTGAACTCGGAATTACTATCGTTACAGGCATGGACCGAAAGATATACACCAGTGCTAGTGTTATCAAAAATCCAATGGAATTAATGTATTCAATAATGCTGTTTGCACGGGCACATGAAGAGTCCAAAACGAAATCAAAGCGGACATATGGTAATGCTCTTACGATAGTTAAACTACATCTCGCGGGTGAGAGAGCGAATAATGGTTATGCGTACGCAATAAAGTCAGTTGGTAGTAATATTTGGTGGAGTGATTGTACTGATGGAACGGTGAAGCCCCATGCAGTTTATTATGCAGTCGCCCAAGAAATGGTAGAACTTATACTACAAGGCTATGGTAGTTATCGCATACTGGAGTTGCTCAACAAGAAAGGACTAATCCCCCCAACGCAAAACAAGCACAATCATTGGTCGTCCAATCTTGTTGCTAGATTTCATTTAAACAGAGCGCTACTTGGTGAGAAGCACATTACCATTGATAGCGTGTCATATGTGCTGAAAAGCTATTACCCAGCGCTTGTAGATGAAGATACGTACTACAAGCTTCAGCACATCAAAAGAGCTAAATGCTGTAAGCCTACTTCTAATAAAAGCAGCCCCCTGTTATCGGGTCTTGGAGTTCTTAAATGTGGGCATTGTGGTTGTAATATGTATGCATTTACACAGCGAAAAAAGCCCCGTTACATTTGCAGCAAAGGCCATCAAAATTTAGGGTGTCGTGCTTGGTCATTTAATGCGACTTGGGTAGAAGATACAGTTCTAAGGCTTGCTGCCAACAACACATATAAGCCAAATCAGATGGAGAGTGATGTGGCACTGATTGAACAGCGTTTACAAAAGGAATTAGCAGCCAAACAACGTGAAATCTCTAATTTGGTTGATGCTGTTAGTAAAGGCGTTGAATCTCAACCACTGGTTAAACGCATCAATGAACTTACTAGTGATGTAAAATTAATAGAACAGAAAAATGAACAGATTAAACGTCGCAGGCAAGCACTGTTGCAAGATATCGTTGTATGGGAAGAGATTGATGAGCGAGTATTAAATTTTGATGAGCATGACTTACGTATTGCGATGCGCAATAAATTATTAAACACAGTCTCTGAAATTAACTGTTTTCAAGTTACACAAGGGCATGTTGCATTTGATATTAAGTTTACTAATGGCCTAAAAATACAAGCACATAGAACGAGTATGACTCTGGCGTTTGACGGGTTAGCTTGGATGGCATTAAGTGAGCAAAATGATGACCAGGATGAATTGAGATTGCTAGAACAAGGACTGTTGTCCGAACCCTACAGGGAAGACGGCGCTTTTAGCAATATTAGTGGATTAGGAAAGCTGCTTGTAGACAATGAGCGAAAATCGGAAGCAACTAAAAAGCGGCAGAAGTATTTGGTTGGGTGGGCGCATGATAAGAAAGGAGCGCCAAAAGTGATTGAAGACCAGTACCAAGTGTACAAGCACAGTGTCAAAAAACGCATCGTAACTAAACCTGCGCCTGAGATTTACTACGTTAGCAGCGTTGGGTTTACAGATAACTTCGCGATAGTTAAAGAAAGGACCGTTAACATTAAAGGTGCATAGCTTCATCCCCATATACTGTGCCGAAAAAAATAGCTGCGCGGTTTCAACGCGGTCAGGGATTTGACCGGATTTGCTGTGCAGCACACTGAGGGGGAAAATTATCCCTACATATAAGCCAACTCATTCATTCACTACTGTTCATATCAAGCCTAGACACTATGAATATGGAAAATATAATCAAATACATAGAAGATTATATCTATATTTAACTATTTGATTCTAAATAGTAAATCAAATGCATGATTTAGGTCGTCCGCTTAAAACATAATAAAATATACTAAACACAACAATAGATGATGTTGGGTTACTATATGAAACAAGCAAAGACACTTAATGAGCGTGAATTTAAGCGAGTAATCGCAGTGGCGAATGCTGGTAAACACGCTGAGCGTAACGTCCTCGCTTTGTCACTGTCATACTATGCTGGCTTGCGTGTTAAGGAGATTGCAGCTCTGCGAATTAACGATGTATTTAATGACAAAGGTGAAGCTAATCACTTTGTGCTACTTAGCGCTGAGCAAACAAAGGGGCGCCAAGGGCGGACAGTGGTACTGAGTAAAAAGTTGATGGCTTTACTGGAGTTGTTTTATACGGGCAATAACTTGTCTAGTAGAAATCCAATGCAGCCGTTGATTCGTTCTCAAAAAGGCAATGGTTTTTCAGGTAATTCGCTTTGTCAGGTGTTTTTACGGCTCTACGCAACGGCTGCTATAGAAGGCGCTAGTAGCCATAGTGGACGCCGAACATTCATTACAAATCTGGCTCATAAAGGTGTATCTGCTAAGGTTCTAATGACCTTGGCAGGACATAAGCACATGAGTACAACACAACGCTATATTGATGTTAATGATGCGATGTTGACTGCTGCTGTGGAATTAATTTGATATTGCTTGGCTGAGCGTTAGTTGCATTACTAGTGATAGAACGTGTACTGTTTTTAGACGAGTAATCCCATGAATAGTAATTGTGACCCTAAAATCACCAGATAAACTCAAAGCCAAACTTGAATCACATATCGTTAAACTACAAGCAGGCTCGCAAGTCACTCAACGTGACTTAAAAGCCGTGCTTACTAGCGAAGAAATTGAGCAAATGAATGGTGAATGGGAAGCAGAAAAGAGTATACGTGAGCACAAAGAAGAGCTGTGGGAGCAGTTGAGTGATTATGCAGATATGCTGGATAAAGCCGATAAAGTAAACAATCGGTATGAAAAATTATCAGCTAATGCGAGCGCACCAGTTAACGATAAAATTGCGCTATGGAATAAGACGCAGAGCATGTATGAGAAGGCCTTTGAAAGGTTACAGGAGCTTCTATGTGAAGATGCAAGTCTTCAAGTATGTTTAGATCGTAATGTTGATTTTAGCGCAGGTTCCGAGCCTTCACTAGACGCGATAGGTGCACCTCGTTATTGTTTTTCGCGTTCAGAACATGCTCAAAAAGAAATACCAAGAACTATAAATGATATTCGAATTAGTACATTAAAAAACAAACTAAATGAAATAAATAATCCTGTAATTGATGCTGAGGTAAAAGAAGAAAATGTTAAAGAGTTAAAGGTTAAATCTGCTAAATTAAGATCATTAATGCGTCGTGACTGAAGACGAATTTTTCTTGTCTAGCTCTGCTAGTCAAGCTCCAACAAAAGATAGGTTAGATGCTTCGCAAGCTACGCATCCCTATCTTTTGTGTCAGCTTTAATAAATCTAATTTGTGTTTTTTATAAAATTATTAAATAACAGATACGCTTCGCTACTAAACATTAAGTTCAGAAAGTAATGATTTTTTAACTTTTGCCATTTATGAAGGAAGTATGCTTCAGCAACAATTTTAGCAAAAGTGAGAGTAAGAAACGTAGCCTAGGTTATTGTGTTTATGTAAATCTTTAGTCATGTAGCTCTGAAGGATCCCCTCATAAATCAGCCATAGCATAGCCATATTTGAGCAACTGATTGGCGAATAATACCCAGGCCGCCAGCAATTCTTTCTCCGTGATTTGATAATCAGGCCGCCTGAGTACCTCCAA
>NZ_LGYY01000073.1:0-16687 GCF_001308045.1 Shewanella sp. Sh95 | reverse complement strand
TTGGAGGTACTCAGGCGGCCTGATTATCAAATCACGGAGAAAGAATTGCTGGCGGCCTGGGTATTATTCGCCAATCAGTTGCTCAAATATGGCTATGCTATGGCTGATTTATGAGGGGATCCTTCAGGGCATGGCATTGGTGTTGGTGGAACATAATGCGGCGGCCTTTGCCGAGATTATCCAGCATTATTGGCAATTAGAGGCAGGCCGTTTATCCGAGGGGATATATACCGTTAGCGATGCCACCGTGCAGGAAGCACCAGTGAGAGCTTGGGGAAGTACACATCACTTAGGTAAAGTACAGGTGAGCGCCGAGGCGTTTGATTTCTGCTTCGATGGTTGTCAGCCCTTGTTTAGCTGTCCACAAGGGTTTGAGTTGCATGCAGGCGAGATAGTGACCTTAGTCGGGGATAATGGTGTGGGTAAAACTAGCCTATTAAAATCCATCGCGGGCATGCTGCACCTAAAGCTGCGCTTGCCGCTCAAAGTGTTAGGCCGTAAGCCTAAACTCGGTGTATATGGCGCCGAGTTAGGGTTATTGCTGCAAAGGCCGAGTCGACAACTGTTTGAAACCAGCGTGCTGGCCGAGATGCAGTTTAGTTTGAATCGTTTCGAACTGCCTAAAGAGCGTGCCGAGCAAATGCTGCTCGATCTCGAATTGAGTGCGCTGGCCGAACAGTCGCCTCATAAGTTGTCCTACGGTCAACAGCATCTTATTGCCTTGGCATCATTAGCCTGCTTGCAGCCTAAGGTGTTGCTACTTGATGATCCACTCGCGGGCATGGATAAAGAGTACTATCGCAAAGTATGGTATCTGCTCAGGCGCCTCAGTGCGCAAGGTTGCGCCATTTTAATGAGTAGTCACAGAGTAGTCGTGCATAGTGCCGTGTCTCGGCAACTCAGTTTACACAATGGGTTGTTGACGGAAGACACTCTGATGGAGGAGCGCTATGTGGGTTAGTTGTCGTCGATGGCGACTACGTGCCCGCCGGCGTTGGAGTCGCGAGAAGCTAGAAACCACGCTATGCGCGCTGTCGCTGTTTTTCGTCTGCGTACTTTCCGCCTGCGCTTTTGTATTGCCCGCCGATTTATTGCTGCCGCTGGCGGCCGTGAATGGCTTGCTTGTGCTCCATGGCTTAGCGCGCCGGGGCAGTATTATAGGCGTGGTTAAACTCGGAGTGATTCAACTGACGATTACTTTAAGTCTTTATTTATTGCTCTATGGCGTTGATCACCTCGCCCAAGGCGCCGTGGTGGTGGGACGCATTATTTTAGCGACTATCCCCGGCTGGTGGTTGTGTATCACAGCGGCGCCCGAGCGCATTGGCGAAGTATTAAGTGCATTTTTGCCGAGCAAATGGGCCTTTGTGGTGGCCGCATCTTTGAGTTTACTGCCCTATATGGCGGATGAAGTGCGCGAGATTTACCAGATCCAATGTTTGCGAGGCGCGCGTATTACCCCTAAGGCGCTGCGAAATCCTAAAAATTGGCCTGAGTTAGTGTATTGCGTGCTGTTTCCTGTATTAATCCAATTACTTAAATTATCTCGCCAGATGGCGGTTGCGGCCCAGAGCCGTCACTTTGGCAAGAGTACGCGTGTCACCCATTGGCACTCACCGAGAGACAAAAAATGAAGAAAAAACTTCCTCTGAGTTTGCAGGACTCGCTGTTTATTGGTTTTTGCGCCACTTTGCTGGTGGCATTGACGAGTATGTTAAGGCTTAAGCTCGGGATTTCTGGCCATAGCATGTTTTTGATGAGTTTCTTCTATTTGATTTGCTACGGCGTACTTGGGCGTTTTGGTAGCATGATTGCCTGTGGTGGTGTTGCAGGGCTAGTCGCGATGGCGCTCGGTGTTGGTAAGGGCGGCCCAATGATTTTATTGAAGTTTATCTTACCTGCTATCGCGATGGATCTGGTGGCCTTGTTGCTACCTCTCACCTTAAGCCTGCACTGGCGCTGCGTGATTTTAGGCATTATTGGCTGTATGGCCTGGGCGGTCAAAGTGGCTCTGACCAATGCGCTGGCGGGCATGGCGCTCGATGTTGTGCTGATCCAATGGGGTGCGAGCGTGCTTAAGGGTGGATTTTTTGCCACCTTAGGTGCCCTGCTGGTGCCTCCAGTGCTGCATAGGCTTAAGGCCCATGACCTCCTCCACCGTGACAAGTTTTAACTGCTAGGAATACCGATGAAAAATTGGCTTATTTGTATCGATGATACCGACGACATTGGCACTAAAGGCACCGGCGAGATAGCTGAGGAAATTGCACATTTGCTCGCGCAAAACTCGGGTGGCAAGGCTTCCTTTGTGACGCGGCACCAATTATTTGTGCATCCTGATATTCCTTACACCTCCCACAATAGCGCCATGTGTTTTGCGTTGCAGTCGCCGTTATCACAGGCCGAGATCTATCGTCTGGCGGTCGCGCATCTGGTGGCTGAATCTGCACCTAAGGCAGATCCTGGGATTGCAATTTTGGATGTCGATTCCGACTATGATGTGAACGCGCTGATAGACTTTGGGCTCAGAGCCAAGTGTGAAGTCATTACCAAAGCGGCCGCCTATCAGCTTGCTGAGCAGTTACAGATTCATCTGACTGAACACGGTGGTACTGGTCAAGGTGTGATTGGTGCTTTGGCTGGGCTTGGATTGCGGTTAATGGGCAATGATGGGCGAGTGAAGGGCCAAATCAAACTCGGTCAACTTGAAGAGGTTTCCCTTGAGCTACCTGTGGCGGATATCCTTGAACAAACCGGCTTGGATGCGGTGATGAGTACCGATAAATACCGCTTGGCCGCAGACGAAAAAGTCCAACTCAAAGGCAAAGTAAAAGCTGTCTATCTTGAACATCAATTTGTTTTATTAGTCGCGAAGGACGGTGAGCTGTGGCGTAATGCTGGCAAGCAAGCCTTGCAGGACTATTGAGGTGGGAATGGATCAAAAGTTACTCAAGCTGTTTGAATATGAGACTGAACGTTGGATTTTTCGGGCGGGTTTACAGCAATATTCAGAAGCAAGGCGGGCGGCGCGGTTGTGCACTCATTTTGCTCCAGATGATGAAGATGAGCAGATAGATGATGATCTTCATTCCTGCTATAACTGCCAATATCGCCGTTGGATGGTGGCAAGCTTCGAATGTGTAATATTAAAAAATGCTATATTATTAGACGATTAGCTCGCTCTTGAGTAATGGCATAGGATTCTACTAGGTTTTTGTCTTGTTCTTTGATGCTAATCATCAAAGCATATGGTGCTTTTATCTTCCTCAGCATAGAATGCGCGTTATACTGTCCTATACTTCCAGGAAGTAAACAACGGCATCGTGCGCCCAATCGTGCGGCATGTTACGTAGTCGATAGCAGTAATATTCTCTATGCCTTGGGGTTGCTAGTATGAGTGAGTCGGCAGAATCGGTTGACCTAATCAAATTGCCAGTGTCGAAATTGACGTTGGGAATGTTTGTCACAGCAATTGACAGAAATGATCAGGGCCGGTTGGCAATTGCAAATGCTGGACAAATCAAGCACAAGGACTCGATTCTAAAATTATCAAAGAGTGGCATCAAATATGTTTGGGTCGATACGGAGCGTTCGGCTGAACATTGTGGTTTTAAACGTAAAGCCAGCAACGATAGCCTATCAGAAGTTAAAAAATCCCTACTGACCCGTGAGAAGCAACAAGCGCAGGCGAAGGTCATTTTGACCGAAGCGAAGGATCTCATTCGCAAAGTACTCTCAGAAACATTCGAGGGTAAAGCGATTGAAGTCGCTCCTTTTGAAGCACTTGCTGACAGCATGATCGAGTCAGTGTTGTTGGATGAAGACGCCCTAAAGTGTATGTCAGCACTGCGCACTAAAGATGCTTATCTGTTAGAGCACTCAGTGAATGTCGCCTTCCTGCTCGTTACTTTCGGTAAATACCTTAAACTCGACCGCGCTATGTTAAGAGAAATGGCGGTGGGCGGCATTTTGCATGATATCGGCAAGATTAAGGTCGACAATAAAGTCCTGCATAAACCGGGCAAGCTCACGCCTGAAGAATTCGAGCATATGAAGTTGCATCAAGTATATGCACTTGAAATAATGAACGAAACCAAAGGGTTGTCTCAAATAAGTAAAGATATCTGCCTAATGCACCATGAAAAATTAGATGGGCGGGGCTATCCAAGGGGATTAAAGGGAGATGAGATACCTCGCCACGGTCGGATGAGTTGTATTGTCGATATATTTGATGCCTTAACCGCGACGCGTTGCTACAAAGAGGCCATGAGTCCTGCGGCCGCCTTTAAGATCTTACTGAGCTTGACGCCATTTCACTTAGATCAAGAGCTGGTTTATGAGTTTATTCGTTGTATCGGTGTATATCCTGTAGGCTCTTTAGTCGAATTGTCCGATGGTCGAGTTGGTATTGTTTGGACCTCCAAGGATAGAGATGCATTACATCCAATTGTGAAGTGTTTTTATTCTCTAAAAGCAAAGCGTTACACTGAAGTCGCCATGGTAGACCTTCTTAAATCAGACCTTCACATTGAGCGAGGCGTATCGCCAAGCTCCTTAGATATAGATCCATCACCCTTTTATTGATTGCCCAAGTTGCACTTGATATCTACCAAGATCTTAAGTGCCATTCATTGCCCCCGCTGCGCCAAAAGCCTTACACTGGGTGAAAGTTTGCTTTGGGCTCAGTTATGAACAGTGTTCGTCAATCTCTCCTTCCCATTCTCGTTATTCTGCTGTCTTTGGCGTTGTTAATTCCCGGCGTAACTCAGCCCATTTTGAGCCTTAACGGCAGCATAAATAAAGCCAAATTAGCCGAACAGGGGATTGAGCAGGTTGCCCAAAGTTTCGATGAAGACTCGGGGCGCGACAGTGCCCGCGGCATGTTGAATATGGTTAGTGGTCTGCTGGGGCTAAATAACCTTAAAGGTGAGGTCCAAGTATTGCAGCAAACCCGCAGTATTTGGAGCACAGTCACCGAATTATATAATACTGGCAATGGCTTAGTTGCAGGACTGGTGATGCTGTTTAGTATCATTATCCCTGCGGTAAAACTCAGCTTAATGTTGGTACAACAAAGCGTGAGTTCGATTGCGCTGCAGTGGCGTATTCATCATCTAGTGTCTGCGCTGGCGAAATGGTCGATGGCCGATGTGTTTGTGGTGGCCCTGATTATTACCTTTTTGGCGGGCAATGCCTCGGGCGGTATGGGTGAAATGCTAAAGACCAAGGCGCAGTTTGAGAGCGGATTTTACTTCTTTACCGCCTACTGCATCCTCTCCATCGCCAGTGGTTACTTAGTGCGTCGTCCAACCCCGATTCTGTAGTTATACCAATCGTATTAAATATCTGTTCATTCAGCGGGAGTTAAACGGGCTTTAGACAAGGCGAAGGCTTGAAGGCATAGTGGCGCTCTGTCGAAAGCCTTAAACGCAGTATAAAGCCCGTTCAACCCCGCCCTTCGGGAGCCTCACAGGCATCTCACTCCCGTGTTACATTGACTTAAAAGGGAATAACCATTTCTTCGTCAATGTGCCTTGGATTGAGATGCCTGTGAGGCTCTGAACTGATTAGATATTTAATGTGATTGGTATTAGCATACAGCAGGTTCCGTATGCCCTTTATCGTTAGGAAAGCGTGCCGTTTTGATAGATGGGCATAATCCAATAACGGCATGGGTTGTGTTTACAGACCTTTGCTAGTGCTTCAAGCAGGGCGCTTTGCTGGCTTGCAGGGTGCATAATCTCAAACTTACAAAACTCCCGATAACCTTCCACCTGTTCCTTGATATTGAAATGGCTGTGCTCTCGGCTAAATCCGCAAATATTGCCCAAGCTAAAGCCGGATAAAAACTCCAACTCAATCAGAGTGTCGACTATATCGTCCTTAATATCGTTTTGGGCGATCAGGACTAGCAGTTGTTCCGTGCTCATCGGCGTTTCTCCAGCCAAAAATACAACATGGGCAGTAAATACAGGGTCGTAATGGTCGATGTGAGCAATCCACCGATCACCACAATGGCCAAAGGTTTTTGGATTTCAGCACCAGGGCCCGAGGCGAACACTAAGGGGATCAAACCAAACATGGCGGTGGTGGCCGTCATCAGAATGGGTCTGAGTCGCCGCGCGGCACCCTGTTCGACTCTCTCCCTGAGGCTGCCAAATAAGTATTTGGTTTGTTCGTAATAACTGACCATCACTACGCCGTTAAGCACGGCGACACCTAGCAGGGCGATAAAACCTACTGAAGCGGGCACCGAGAGGTACTCCCCCGAGAGATACAAGCTGACGATACCGCCCATCATAGCGAACGGGACGTTAGCGAGGATTAATCCCGATTTTGCTAGCGAGCCAAAGGTGGTGAATAAAATCAAAGTGATCAGTGCGATAGCTATTGGGATCACCAGCAACAAATTGCTGGTGGCGCGCTGCTGGTTTTCAAACTCGCCACCGAAGCTGACGCTATAGCCGCTTGGTAGTTTGATTTCCTTGGCGATTTTGCTGTTAAGCTCTTCCACAAAGCCCACAATATCCCGCCCTTGAACGTTGGTGGTGATTACCGAAAAGCGATTTCCCTGTTCCCGCTCGATCAGGATAGGGCCCTGTTTATAACTCAATACTGCCACGTCACTTAGGCGTTTCAGGGAATGATCTGGCATTACCAATAGCTGATTTTGCAGTTCGTTGATATTGCTGATCTGCGCCTGATTATTGGCGATAAGCACAGGCGTGCGCTTCTTCCCTTGCAGCACCTCGGTGACGACCACACCTTCGAGTTGGCTCTTGAGGTAACGGGCAAATTCCATAGTGCTCATCCCAAACCCACGGGCGAGCTCGTTATCTAAGGTGAGATTAATAAAGGGGCTGCCTTCAATCATCGCCATCTTAACGTCGACACTGCCCTGAGTTGCAGTGACCAGTTGTTCTATTTCGCCGGTGAGTTTTCCTAAGGTCTCGATATCATTCCCGAATACTTTAATCGCGACATCCCCAATACTGCCTGTGAGCATTTCGGAGACACGCATCTGTATCGGTTGCGTAAAGTTAAAGTTCACGCCGGGATATTTAAGCAGCACAGTGCGGATGGCATCGATAAGCTGCTCTTTAGTGGCAAAACGCCATTCGCTGCGGGGCGCCAGCTCTAAAAACACATCGGTTTCGTTCAATCCCATGGGATCTAAACCAATCTCATCGGCACCAGTGCGTGCCACCATCTGTTTGATTTCGGGGATTTGGCTTAGCAGTGTTTGCTGGATCTGTTTATCGATAGCGATGGAGGCGTCGAGGGAAATCGAAGGGGATTTCTCTAACTGGAGAATGATGTCGCCCTCATCTAAGGTCGGCATAAAGGTTTTCCCCACCAGACTAAATAGGCCCAGACTGACGATCAGCAAGCTAAAGGCGGTGAGCATAAAAGGTTTTTGCCAACCAAAGCAGGCTTTTAGGCTTCCAAGGTAAAGATGCTTGAGCTTTTCGATGGCCTTAGGTTCTTTCGCGGCCTTTTCGTTAACGAGGTATGAGGCAATCACGGGGATCACGGTCAGCGATAACACCAGCGCCGACAGCATGGCAAACACTATGGTGATGGCGACTGGGGTAAAGAGTTTGCCTTCTAAACCACTGAGGGTGAGCAGTGGCGAGAACACTATGATGACGATAACCGTGCCCGAGACTACGGGAATGGCGACGTCTTTGGTGGCGCGAAAGATCAAGTGTAAACGCGGCAAACGCTGTTTAGTGGCGATTAAATTCACCATGTTTTCAACCACGACCACGGAGGAGTCCACCAACATGCCGATAGCGATAACGAGGCCTCCAAGACTCATCAAGTTAGCGGAGAGATTGAAGTGATCCATCATCAAAAAGGTGAACAGTGCGGCCAGCGGTAGCGATAGGGAGACCACTAACGCGGCGCGCACATTACCTAAAAACAGCGCCAGCAATACTATGACCAGCACAACGGCCTCGAATAGCGCATTGGAAATAGTCTCGATAGCGGTATTGATCAGGTTAGCGCGGTCGTAAAAGGTGTTTATCTGGCTGCCTTCGGGGAGAGTCAGGCTGATTTGCGCTAGCTTTTCCTTAATGTTGTTAACCACTTGTGCCGTATTGGCGTCCTTGAGGGCAATGATTAAGGCTTCGGCGGTTTCGTTACCATCCTTAGTGACGGCGCCGTATCGCGCAAGGTGACCTATCTGGATATCGGCGAGATCCTGCAAGCGATAGACCTTAGCATTATCGGCTTTGATCACTAGCTGTTTAAGCTCGTCGATATCATCGATACGTCCCTCGGAGCGCACTATGATGGTGTCTGTACCTATGGTGAGCTTACCTGCACCTTCGTTGTGATTATTCTCCACAATCGCCTGTTGCAGCGCGGCAAAGCTCACACCCGCAGCCGCCATCGCCGCAGGATTGGGGCTGATGCTAAAACTCTTGGCATAACCGCCGAGGATATTCACATCGGCAACACCGGGCACTGTGCGCAGCAGCGGCCGAATTTCCCACTCGAGTAATTGACGTCGCTCCAGCAGGGAAAGATTGGGGTTTTCGAGTGAAAACATAAAGATTTCACTGAGCGGTGTGCTCATGGGCGCCACGCCGCCACTCACGCCTTCGGGAAAACTATCCCAGACCGCAGTGAGTCGCTCGCTCACCTGTTGGCGCGCCCAATAGATATCCGTGCCTTCTTCAAAATCGAGGGTGATATCGCTAATGGCGTACTTAGTGGTCGAGCGCAGAATCGATTGCCGCGGAATGCCGAGCAGTTCGGTTTCAATCGGAACCGTAATCTGGGCCTCGATTTCCTCCGGCGTCATGCCCGGAGCCTTGAGGATTATCTTCACTTGGGTTGGGGAAATATCCGGAAAGGCATCCAAGGGAATGGCAAACCAAGCGCGTGCGCCAGCCAACATGAGGATCAGCGCCACTATCAGCACAAAGAGTCGCTGAGTGAGCGAAAAACGGATCACAGAGGTGAGCATCTTATTCGCCTCCTAAACCGAGCATGATGCCTTTCACCGCGGCAACCGACTGGGATAGGACTTGCAGCTGACTCAAGTCTTGATCGCTGGCGACAATATATTGCTCTGGCGTCGAGCCTAAAATATCGACCGTCAACGCATTGAGCTGATTATCGGACAGAGTGAACACTTGGCTGTCCTGCTCCCAACTAAACACACTGTTTTTGGGGAGTAGATACACGGCTTTTTGATACTCGGGAACCACTGTCATTTGCTGGCCTAACAATAGGTTACACTCCTGCGGTACCGCCGATGACCAAGCCGTAACAAAGGCGCCTTCGGCAATCGCCGACAATGACTCAATCGCGATATGGCATTGATTAATGTTGATGGCCGACAGGGAGTGTGACTGGCCCGTCGGCAC
The DNA here is from genome assembly GCF_001308045.1 of Shewanella sp. Sh95. NCBI lineage: Bacteria > Pseudomonadati > Pseudomonadota > Gammaproteobacteria > Alteromonadales > Shewanellaceae > Shewanella > Shewanella sp. Sh95. Next base: position 7,304 of record NZ_LGYY01000073.1, on the reverse strand, counting down.
ATTCACTTTGACGCGGATGCTGTTATTGGGCACCAGAGAAAACAGCTGATCCCCGGCCATATAAGGGCCGCTGATGGCATTGAGTTTAACGATACCGTCAACGGGCGCGGCGACAACTAAGGAGTCGGTAGCCGCATCCGTGCTGTGGACGCGTTCCATAAAGTGCTGCATATGCTCGTATTCGAGGTGGGTCGTGAAATAGTCCTGACTGATCTCACGCCATTTTTCGGCGCTTATACTGCCATTGGCGAGCAAAGGTTTGTTACGCTCATAGCGACTCTTAGCGAGTTGATACAGGCTCGCCGCGGCCTCGACTTGGGCGAGGTAGTGGAATACTTCTGGCCCTGTGAGTTTGACTATCGCTTGGCCTTTACTGACGCGCTGACCTTGGCCGACGAGAAAGTGCACCTGCTGGATATTCTCGGGCGTGCTGATCCAGTAATCATTGCCGGGGAGAATTTCAACCTGCGCCGGCAGTGGGCTGCCCTCATAACTGGCGACTCTTTGGGGTTGGGTGTAACTGAGGTCGAGATTACCTAAGGCGCTAATGGCTAAGCTTTCGGCCTGTGCCAAACCTACAACACTCGTGGATAAACAGAGAAGGCATGCGCCGTACTTGGCCATCATAATGAAATTCCTAAGGCTTGGAGTTGTTGGGAATGCAGTTGTTGTAAACTGACGCGGTTGAGCGCCAAGCGGGATTCGGTGTCGAGCGCCTCCATATAGCGGCGTAGCCAGACTTCATAACTCACCTGATCTTGATCTTTTACCTTGGCGAGTTCCTCGGTAATGGTGCGACTGAGGGCGAGCGCTTGGGTGAGTAGGCGCTGTTGCTCGACGAGGTTAGTTTGCTGGCGGACTAATTGATCCCATTGGTTTTTAAGCTCGAGGGCGCTGCGGTCAAGATTGAGACTTTGCTCGGTATTCGCTTGTTGCCATTGGGACAAATCGCTCTGGGACAGCGCCGAGCCCAAGGTTAAGGGCACTGACACGGCGATGCCTAACTGCTGATCATCCACGCCCGTATCCGCGGTATTTTTTGCTGTGAGTGAGACGGTCCAAGGATCACGCTCACCCGCTTGCTGAGTTTGGATCAGCAGCAGGTGTTGCTGTTGTTGCAGCTTTAGCAATTGCCATAGGGGATGTTGGGCTAAGGTCTCGGCGCCCTTGCCAAGCGGGCGGTCAGTTTCTTCTATCGCGCTCGGCATTCGGTCTTGACCCGTCAGCTGTTGATACAGGGCTAAAGATTGGGCTTGTTGCTGCAGAATGTCGGCGCGGCTTAAGGCGATATCGACACTTTCCCGCTCCAGTAGCAGAGTGTTGGCCAGTGGCAGTTCCCCCGCATCGGTCAGTTGTTTTTGCTGGCGATGGAGTTTATCGAGCAACTGCTGTTTGCGCTCAAGCTGCGACAGTTTGACTTCGCTCTGGCGGTATTCCCACAAGCTCTGCCTTAATAATCCCGAGAGATACAAGCCTTGCAGCGCTGTTTGTTGTTGATGAATTTGCTCGGCGAGTTGTTTTATTTGCTTATCGCTGCTGTGTAGCGCGGGCGATTTAAATGGCAAATTGACTGAGAGTTCCTGCTCGTAGCTGTTACTATTATCCAAACTCCCGAGGTGACTTAAGCTAATGCTCGGCAGGCCAGTGAGCCAGGTCGAGCTGGATAAATTTGCCGATTGGGTATTCGACGAAGTGAGATGAGTCAACCTCGCTTGGCTGCTTGACAGCGCTTGGGAAAGTTCGGCTTCCGCCGCAAGACACAGGAAACTACTGCCGACTAAGCTGGTCAACAGACATAACTTGATACAAGACGAACTGACAGACATGAGATGATTCTGTGGTATTAAACAATGCTGTCAGTGTAGGGATTGACGGGTGAAAGTCATCGGGGACCTGTATCATAAATCCGCCTATGGTACATATGTCCCATAAAGTAATTGATTGATTTTGCTTTTATTTAGGAGTTTTAGATGAAGGATATTGTCATTATTGGTCTGCTGGCACTCATCATGTGCTTTAAGCTTTTTGACATTAGTTCCGACATTCAATTAGGCATTCCGCAATGGCACTTAGTGCAGGAAGCCATACTCTTAGTGCTCACCGCTGTCGGTGCCATCTACCTCAGTTACGATTTAATGCGCCGCTCGCGCGAGGTTAAAGCCTTAGCAAAACGCCTCGAGTACGCCGATAAGAAAATCGACAATATGTCGACCCAAATGCGCTCCGCCAGACAGGAATACAGCCAAGCCGTATCGAACCAGTTTGATACTTGGGGTTTTACCAAGAGCGAGCAGCAAGTCGCATTTTTATTGCTTAAGGGGCTGAGTTTTAAAGAAATTGCCGAAGTTAGGCAGACAAAAGAGAAAACCGTGCGCCAACAGGCGTCGACCATTTATGGCAAGGCCGATGTGGATGGCCGCCACACCTTTTGTGCTTGGTTTATGGAGGATTTTATTCAAGAACATAACCAAGAACTGGCGGCAAACGAGTCCGATAGCGCCCATAAAGCCGCTTAAGCTAAACGCTCAGGCTTAGTTTTTATAGCTATTTGTTATTGAAAATCGATATTGGCTGGCTTTTTAGTTCTAAACAATAATGATCATCCCCTAAGTTTGTCGGATGATGCAATTGAAAAACTCGCTACTGATTGTGTTTTGCTTTATTGCCCTCGTTGCATCCACGCAAACCACAGGATTACTCCGCTCGCTGATTGAGTTTTCCGCCTTTTTAGGCGTACTGGGGTTGGCTTGGCGGATTAAACCCAACGCCGAATAAAGCTTCCCGCGTTAGCGCGTCAATCAGAGTCGTTAGACTCAAATCCAATCTATTGAAAATACAGAATATAACCTAAAGACGTTATTCCTATCGCTGCCCACAGGATCACGCCCAGCAGCAAAGGCTTAGGACCGCTTGCCCGCATTTTTTGCACCGTAATCCCCGCGCCAATCAAAAATAGACACAGAACCAAGGTACGTTTCGACACCATAAACAGCGTGTCGTAGAGCGGCTGAAACTGCGGCAACCAATGGGCGATTGCAATGGCTAAACAGTAAAATCCGATAAAATACGGTAGGTTAAGCTTACGTTTATCGCCGCCAAAGATCAGCGCACTGACAAGGGCGATAGGGATAATCCACAGTGCGCGCGCCAGTTTAATGGTTGTGGCGGTTTTAAGTGCTTCATCACCATAGGCAGAGGCCGCGCCGACAACTGAGGAAGTGTCGTGAATCGCGATGGCACTCCACACGCCAAAATCGTATTGGCTCATATTGAGTAAATGCCCGAGGGCGGGGAATAAAAACAAAGCCACCGAGTTGAGTACAAATACACAGGCTAATGCGGTAGCGGTTTGGTCTGGTTTGGCATTAATGGCGGGCGATACGGCAGCAATCGCGCTACCGCCACAAATAGCGGGGCCAGAGGCGATTAAGTGCCCTGTGATCGGGTCAAACTTTAAAGCGCGAGTCACCATAAAGCCCAAGAACAGCGTAAAAATAATCGAGCCGACAATCAGCCCGAGATTGTGGCTACTGGCCTCAATCGCGGCATTGAAGTTAATGCCAAAGCCTAAGCCGATAATCGAATAGGACAGTAATTTTTTGGTGAGGGCGGCGATATTCCAGTCGTTTGGTACCCAACCTAGGCTGGCTAAGGTAAAACCGAGCACAAGTGCCATAGGGGATGAGATAACAGGCGCGAGACACAGTAGCGCAGCGCAGATAAACATAAGGCGATGGGGTTGCTTAAGTTGCGAGACTATCGATGAAAAATTCATAACGCCTTAGGTTTGCGACTGAGTGTTTGGTTCTAACTACTGGAGCGCGGTTTTATATGGCAACGAGGTTAGAACTGAGACGCTGATAAAAGCGGGTATTATAGCGATGGAATTAATCTTCAATAAAATCAATTTAATTTATTTTGAGAGTCAGTTTTACTGACTATTGGGCCGATGGAATGAACATCAAGGAAAGCTGAGGAGATTCACCTATGGTTTCATCTCCTCCAACTGTAGGATTAAATTAAAGATTAACAATGCTTTGCAGGCTGTAATCACCACCGTCTTTAGCGGTAAACAACTTGTCTTGAATATCGTTGGCGCTTGGCATTCCCGCATGTAACAGGCTTAACCAGTGGCGAGATGTGGCGTTGCGAGTGTCCTTTGGCTCAGTCGCTTGTGCCATTGGGGTTTCGATTTGTACATCTTCCAAATTCGCTAAATCCCGCGCGCCTATCATGCCAGTGCGGTCGAAACATAACTCTACATGGCAGCCTTGGTCCTGTAACACTATGGCGCTTGGTGCATCTTTAGTGCCGTTGAAGGCAACAAACTGCTTGGTTTGGCGTAATCCGCTGTGGCTGCCGTCGGCAAAAAATGCCAGCAGGTGTTGGTAGTAAACCACATAGCTGATCACATCCTGGTGCGAACCCGCATCCAGCGGGAAATGACGGTCGAGGAATTGCTTCGCTTGGGCAAGTTTTTCATGCTCGGCCACGTTCACTTGGGCGACGGCAAGCACTTCTTCTGCGATGAAGCTGTTAAGATTCGATTGGATCTGGTTGCTCTTGATAATTGACATATTCATCGCTAGTTCCTCTACACTTTCCAATTTAAAAATTAGGGCCTTGATTTCACTTTAGCTTGTCCAACAGCGTTAATCGTTAAGCAGTGCTAGGTGGATAACCCTTCCTCGATTGCTTAATTTGTAGTCTAGTCTTTTTTTGACTACAATTTCACAATAAAAATTTTACAATGTGAATTTTACAAAATGCGCAATGACCAGAGCTTGATGAGAAAATCACACTTCCTTGGAACAAAAATACGTAACCTACGGAAACGTAACAATTTAACCATGGAAGATTTATCCGCGCGTTGCATCCGCGTCGATGCGGGCAGTGCGCCCTCTGTGTCATATTTGTCGATGATCGAACGCGGCAAACGCGTACCCAGTGCCGAAATGTTGGCCGTGATTGCCACTGTATTTCAAAAGGACGTTGACTGGTTTTTAGACGACGTGCCCGAGGAGAGTGCCATCACGCCGGACAAGGGCCGCCGTGGTGGGATCAGCGGCATGGCGCTCGAACCCAGCTTTTTGTTTTCAAATGATATTTTGCAAATAGCTATCCCTGAAATGCTATCCCAGACGGGGATTTCGGGTCGACAATTCGCCCACTTATTAATCCGCGCCCATCAGGAGCACCATCAAAACCATTTCCCCGATCTTGAACGTGCCGCCGAAGAGGTTGGGTTAAAACGTATGCCCTTATCCCTCGAGGAGATGCTGGATATTGCCAAGGGCGTAGGCTTAAAAATCAAATGGATAGATAGTACGCCCCAGGAGGTGATCGACGAGCGTGGCGTAAGCTCCCATCAGTTAGTGACCTCTTTCTTCGAGCCGCCCAGCACGATTTACATCAATAAAGTCCTTAAAAATCGCCCCAGTCGGCTGAAGTACGATCTCGCCGCCCATATCGGTCATTGCGTATTGCACAACAAAGATGGGCTTAAGAATGTGATGATCTCCGGCCGAAAACTGGAGATGGATGAAGAAGTCACGATGCAATCTAATACCCTGAACGCGCAGGATATTTTGCATGCGTGGCGCGACTTCGAATCCAGCTTTTTTGCCGGAGCCCTGTTATGCCCTAAGGTGCCGTATCGACAATTACTCGACCGTCACGGTTACGAAATTGAGGTGCATAAACAGCTGCAAGTGTCGGCCTCGGTCGCCATGCGACGGATGACTGTGGTATCGCCTTATCCCCATTGGCATTATTTTGATGCCTATGCGCCGGGCAAACTCAAGGCCGTTTACCGTGGTAATGGCATTCCCCTGCCTTGGGGCAATATGCGGCTGGTGGAAGACCCTTGCCAGCATTGGGCGGTGTTTAGAATGATCAGTGAACCTTCAGTTGGGACATCGGCGCAAATTTCGATTTTAAATGTGGGTAATGAACCACGGATTTACTGCTGCGAGTCGATTAAGGTCGAAGACTCGGCGGGCAACCCCCATGTGCTCTGTGCCGGTATCGATTTAAATCCGGCCATTGAGGCTCAAGGTAAGGATGCACTCTCTATCGCCCATGATTTAAAAGCCGCCTGTGTCTCTGGCGGCGGATCAGTCGCGATTCCCAAGCATATTAAAAGCGATCTCGTCAGCGTGGCTAAAATATTGAATATCAACTGGATTGAACGCGGTATTAAAAATGATGCCCGGCTTATCTGCTCCCGCGGTGCCGTCTGCCCACGGCAACCCAGCTGTTATCAAGCGGGTAAATCGCAGTGTGATGGGGTGGAGTAAACTATGCCGCGAAGTTTTGCATAGGGTTTAGTAAATGGCTGCTATTAAGTACTCTCACTTCAGTGACACGTCGCCCTTTTATTTTATAAGAAGTCGTCCCTGAGGGCTCGACGGCGGCGTCTGCAGCATATGGATGTGCGAATGCCGCGATCACATGGATGTGAATGAGCGGCTATGTCGCCAATGGTCACTGTCGCGAGAATGTTTAACTCAGCGAACTCAGATGTCTGTATTGCTCATTGAGTTGATAGTGCACACATAACGGCTTTATTCTGAGGTATGAGTAACTAATTAATAAAAAGGGATTTTATGTCTGATGATATTGTAGAGTTTAACTGGAAAGAGCCTGTGTTTTGCGCAGAAGGAATGGAACTATTTCCAAGGGATACATTAGATCGCGCTAGATACGCTTCTTTTTTACACAATTATTTGGCAGTTAATGCCATCGATGGCGGCTATGTTTTAAACCTAAATGCAAAGTGGGGGTCTGGTAAAACCTACTTTATTAATCGCTGGATGGAAAGTATTAAAGATACGCACCCTGTTGTTTACATTGATGCATGGAAGCAGGATTACTCTGACGATCCTATGCTTACCGTTATTTCATCTTTGATAAATGCTTTAAGTGAGCAATTGCCTGCTGAAAATGAAATTCTGTCAAATATTACTGAAAAATCAGCCCGATTTATCAAAGCAGCTGCGCCCTGAAGAATCCCCTGATGATTTACAAATAAATCATCAAATTAGGGTGGAAGCGCATCTTGTTGCATGATCAAATGGTTTCGCTAAAAACTACACTTGGACAACAAGATGCGCGAAGCCAATATCCTACAACATTCTTTACACCAATACTGCCCAGAACTTCACCTAAAACGATTAAACAGCTTGATGCTGGCCTCTAAGGCACTGATTGAATGTAAGACACTGACCTTGACTGAGTTAGGTCGAAATTTACCAACCACGGCCCGAACCAAGCACAACATCAAGCGCATTGATCGTTTGCTC